>CAZOZD010000031.1:0-13742 GCA_964584195.1 uncultured Burkholderiales bacterium | reverse complement strand
CAAGCGCTTCAAGGACGACGTCAAGGAGGTCAAGTCCGGTTTCGAGTGCGGTCTCAACCTGCGGGGCTACGACGACATCCAGGAAGGTGACCTGCTCGAGTTCTTCGAGGTGGTCGAAGTCGCTCGAACACTTTGAATACAGAGAGTGGCAGGATGACGAAGTGACGCACTGACAGGATTCAGTCCAGTCAATCGTCACATGTCACCCGTCACCGGTCACCCCATCCATGAACAACCGATCCCGCCGCATCGCCGAGCAGCTCCGCCAGGAGCTGGCCGACATCGTCTGGCGCGAGATGAAGGATCCCCGCGTCGCCGGGGTGAGCTTCACCGCCGTCGAGGTCACCACCGACATGGAGCATGCCAAGGTATGGTTCACCCGCATGCCGGGCAGCGACCCGGCCGAGACCGAGGCCGCCCTGCGCCATG
Source organism: uncultured Burkholderiales bacterium (assembly GCA_964584195.1). Lineage (GTDB taxonomy): Bacteria > Pseudomonadota > Gammaproteobacteria > Burkholderiales > Thiobacillaceae > CAZOZD01. The sequence continues at coordinate 13,313 of CAZOZD010000031.1, read as the reverse complement.
CCGCCGGCTACCTGCGCACGGAGCTGGCCCGGCGCATGCGGGTGCGCACCGTACCGCGCCTCGCTTTCGTGCATGATGAATCGGTCGCGCGCGCGGCACACCTGTCCGAATTGATCGATCAGGCGGTGGCCGAGGACCGTCGCCACCATCCGGACGACTGAGGCACACGTTGGCCAAACGCAGGATCGACGGCGTATTGCTGTTCGACAAGCCGCCCGGCCTGTCGTCCAATCAGGCCCTGCAGAAGGCGCGCTGGCTGTATCAGGCCGCCAAGGCCGGCCACACCGGAACCCTCGACCCCTTCGCATCGGGCCTGCTGCCGCTCTGTTTCGGCGAGGCCACCAAGTTTTCGCAGACTTTGCTCGATGCCGACAAGGTCTACTGGGCGGAGCTGAAACTGGGGGTGCGCACCACCACCGCAGACCCCGAGGGCGAGGTGATCGAGACCCGCCCGGTCGAGTTCGATCCCGATGACCTCGACCCGGTTCTGGCCCGTTTCGTCGGCGAGTTCGAGCAATGTCCACCCATGCATTCGGCCATCAAGAAGGATGGCCGGCCGCTCTACGAATATGCCCGCCAGGGCATCGAGGTGGAGCGCGCGGCACGCCGGGTGCGGGTCGATTCGATCGAGCGGCTCGACGGGGCGGGCGACCGACTCGTGCTGCGCATCCGCTGTGGCAAGGGCCTGTATGTGCGCACCCTGGCCGAGGACATCGGCGCGGCCCTTGGTTGTGGCGCCCATCTGTCCGCATTGCGCCGCGAAGCGGTGGGACCGTTTGGCATCGAAGACTCGATCGGCCTGGAGGCCTTGGCGGCACTCAGCGAGTCCGAACGGGACACGCGCCTGCTCGCCGCCGACGCCCTGCTCGCCTCGCTGCCAGCGCTGCAACTCGATGTCGAAGCCGAATGGCAGCTCATGCATGGCCAACCCATCTGGCAGCCTCGCCTCAGGGTGGGCGAGCAGATGCGCGCCTACGGCCCGGCCGGCCGCTTCCTGGGTGTCGTCGAGATTGACCGCGAAGGCCGGGCGGCTCCCCGACGTCTGCTCGCCACCGCGTTCGACTGACAGGCCCCTGCATCAGAGCAGGATGATGTCGTACTGCTCCTGACCGAACAGGCCTTCAACCTGCAATGAAACCGGCTTGCCGATGAAGTCGGACAGTTGCGCCAGGCTTTGCGACTCTTCTTCCAGGAACAGGTCGATCACAGTCTGCGAGGCGAGGATGCGGTATTCACGCGCCGAGAACTGGCGCGCTTCGCGCATCAGTGCGCGCAGGATCTCGTAGCACACGCTTTGCGCGGTCTTGATCTGGCCGCGCCCCTGGCAGGTGGGGCAGGGCTCGCACAGGAGCCGGGTGAGGCTTTCGCGGGTACGCTTGCGGGTCATCTCGACCAGGCCCAGCGAGGTGAAGCCGTTGATGGTCATGCGGGTGCGGTCGCGGGCGGTGGACTTGGAAAGCTCTGCCAGCACGGCCTCCTTGTGTTCGGCCTGCTCCATGTCGATGAAATCGATGATGATGATGCCGCCCAGGTTTCTGAGACGTAGCTGGCGGGCGATGGCCTGGGCCGCCTCCAGGTTGGTCTTGAAGATGGTCTCGTCGAAGGTGCGGCCGCTGGTGAAGCCGCCGGTGTTGACGTCCACCGTGGTCAGCGCCTCGGTCTGGTCGATGATCAGGTAGCCGCCCGATTTCAGGTCGACGCGACGGCCGAGCGCCTTTTCGATCTCGTCCTCGACGCCATAGAGGTCGAACAGCGGCCGCTCGGCGGTGTACAGGCTGATCCGGTCGGCCAGATTGCGGGTGAAGTCTTCGGCGAAGCTCTGCATGCGGGTGCAGGTCTCGCGCGAGTCGACCAGGATGCGGCTCGTTTCGTCGGTGGCGAAGTCGCGCAGCACCCGGTGCGCGAGGTCCAGTTCCTGGTAGATCAGGGCCGGCCCCTCGCTGCTGGCGGTGCGGTTCTGGATGGCTTCCCAGAGTGTGTGCAGGTATTCGACGTCCGCGGCCAGTTCGACGTCCTCGGCGATGTTGGCCATGGTGCGGATGATGAATCCACCGTGCTCGTTCTCCGGCAACACGCTTTGCAGGCGCTCGCGCAGGAGTTCGCGTTCGGCCTCGTCCTCGATCTTCTGCGAGATGCCGATCCGCGTTTCCTGTGGCAGGTAGACCAGGAAACGGCCGGCCAGGCTGATCTGGGTGGACAGGCGCGCCCCCTTCTGGCCGATCGGGTCCTTGATCACCTGTACCAGCAGGTTCTGGCCTTCGTGCAGCATGCGCTCGATCGGCTGGGTCGTGTCCTCGCCGCGCGCCTGCCAGATGTCGCCCACGTGCAGGAATGCGGCCCGCTCCAGGCCGATGTCGATGAAGGCCGACTGCATGCCGGGCAGTACCCGGCTGACCTTGCCGAGATAGACGTTGCCGACCAGGCCGCGCTGGCTGGTCCGTTCCAGGTGCAGTTCCTGCACCGCGCCCAGATAGATGGTCGCCACCCGCGTTTCCTGCGGCGTGACGTTGATGAGGATCTCTTCGCTCATGGTCGGGATTGGAAGTGGATAGTCGCGAGGCGGGGTGGGGCAGCCCGCCTCGCGACTATGCGCTTGACCCTACAACACGGGCAGGCCGGCCTCCCTGAGCAGTTCACCGGTTTCGAACAAGGGCAACCCCATCACCCCGGAATAACTGCCCTGAAGGTGTTCGACGAACAGCGCCGCACGCCCCTGGATGCCATAACCGCCGGCCTTGTCGAAGGGTTCACGGCTGGCGACGTAGGTGGTGATCTCGGACTCGCTCAGGGGCCGGAAGCGGACCGTGCTCTCCGATAGGGCCAGCCCGATCCGGTCCTGCCAGGCCAGGGCGACGGCGGTCAGCACGCTGTGGGTGCGGCCCGAAAAGGCGCCCAGCATGGCCGCCGCGTCCGCCGCATCGGCCGGCTTGCCGAGAATGCGGCCGTCGAGGGTGACCGTGGTGTCGGCGGCGAGGATGGGCCAGGCCGCCAGGCGCCGGCCGGCCACCGCACGGAGCCCGGCCTCGGCCTTCATGCGCGCCAGGCGCTGCACATACTCGACGGCGGGCTCGCCTGCGCGCGGGGTTTCATCCACATCGGCGCGTGCGCCGGCCTGGCGCAGCGGCAGGACCACCGCAGAGAGGCCGATCTGGCGCAGCAGTTCGAGCCGGCGTGGGCTTTGCGAAGCGAGATGGATGGAGTGTGCGGTGAGGGGCATGGCGGCATTGTACCGGCCTTCGCCGCCTGCCACGGCTCAGAAGTCCAGCCCTTCCGCCCATACCAGGGCATCGATGTGGGCCAGGTTGATCTCTTCCGGCGTCAGGCCGGTCGTCGCGGCGCAGCGGTCAATGCATGCCTGGTCGTAACGCTCGCAGGCGATGGCCAGGGCAAGATAGTCGGCATAGGGACCCTCGCCGCGCAGCAGCGCCGCCACCACCTCATCCTCCAGGCGCAGGCCGGCCAAGGCCTCGGCCAAGGGCTGGTCAAGCAGGGCGTCGAGCATGGACAGCATGCCGACGATGAACAGTGTGCCGGCCCGCTCCCGGCCCAGGCCGGCCTGGCCGAGCTGCTCGGCGAGCCGGGCTCGCACCAGGGCGTTGCGCAGCAGGGCCTGCTCGCGCGGCGAACCCTGGCCGCCGGCGAACAGCAGCAGGCTGAGCCAGCGGTACAACTGGTCGTGGCCGAGTATGACCAGGGCGTGGGCGATCGACTTGATCGGCTGGCGCAGGCCGATGGCCGGCGAGTTGGTGAAACGCATCAGGCGCAGCGCCAGTGCCGCGTCGTGCTTGAAGCCATCTTCCAGTTCGCGTATCTCGGCGTGGCGGGCCACCCGGTTGAGCAGGTCGACCACCCGCATCCGGTTGCTGTCCAGGCGATGTTTCGTTCCGGTTCGCGGGCGGGTGAAGTGGTAGCCCTGGAGCAGGTCGAAGCGCAGCCGGCGGGCGGCCTCGAACTGCTCCTCGGTATCGACCCCGCGCGCCAGGGTGAGTGCCTGGACGCCCGCGGCGTGGAAACTGTCGAGCCGGGCGGCGAGTTCGATGGGGTCGTGCCTGGCGAGATCCAGGCGTGCGTAGTGGCAGGCGGGTAGCAGCGCCGCAGCGGCCGGGTCGGCGGTGTCGAAGTCGAGCACGATCCGCCAGCCCTCGGCCGCCATCGCCGCCAGCCGCGCGCCGGCCTCCGCCAGCGCCGTGGCGGCGGGAATCAGCGCGACCCGTTCGCGGGGCAGGTGATCGAGCAGGGGGTTGTCCAGGCTCTCGCCGTGGATGGGCAGGAACAGCGTGCGCTGGCCCAGGGTGGCGGAAAAATCCAGGTCGATCGCCCCCACCAGCAGGGCCTCGTCGCGCACCCGCGCCTCGCCATGGGCGCCGGGTAGCACGGGCAGGGGGGCCTCGCCGCGCAGTTCCAGGCAATGGCCGACGATGTGGCCGGCGCTGTCGAGTACCGGCTGGCGGGTGAGGTACCGCGGTACTGCAGTGGTCGGGTCGGGGGCAGTCGGTTCAGCCATGGCGGGCTCGATGTGGAGGGACGGGTTCATGCGCTTCCTCCCGGGCCGTCGCTATCGACCCGGCGGGCGTGACCGTGTACGAAGATCTGGCGCAGGTCGGCAGCGCTCAGGGACTCGGCGCGCTCGCCCTGGCGGTTGCTGAATACATACAGGCCCCGACCGGGGCTGACCCAGGTGAGCTTGAGGCGGTTGGCGTGGCCGTCGCGGTGGATGAACTCGATCCACTGGCCGGGGCCGAGCCCGGCGAGCGGATCGGGACTCGCGCTCTGGATGGGGGCGGGCTCCGGGGCTGGCGTGGGGGCGGCGGTGGGCGCGACCGGGCCGGCCTCGCCAGGCGCGGTCTCGCTGGCGCGGATCAGGGCGGCATGGCAGCGGGTGAGCCCGGTCAGAAATGCCTGGCCGCGACCGTCGGCCAGGCCGGCTGCGAGCAGGGCCTCCTCCAGTGCCGCCAGCACCCCGGGCAGGCTGGCCAGGGTGTCCGCCCGCTGCCGTTTCCATGTGGCGGCCTCCAGGCTGGCGAGCAGTGCGTCGAGCCAGTCGGCCGCGCCGAGCCCGGCGGCATCGCCGAGCCCGGCGACCGGCCTGGCCCGCTGGGCGGCGAGCAGCAGATCGGCGTGCCTGGCGACGAATTCGGCAATGGCTCTGGGCATGGGGTGGCGTGCCAGACGATCACGGAAGCCGGCATCCCCGGCGTCGAGCGCCGCGGCCTGGTCGAGCCGGTCCGCCAGCGCCCGGGCGCTGGCCTCGAATTCGTTCAGCACCTGGTCGAACAGTTCGATCGCCTCACCGAATTCACCCAGTATGCGGCGCACCGCTGTATCCAGGGCCGGCAGCAGTGCGTCGCCGGGCAACTCGCGCAGGGCGGTGAGCAGGCCGGCGAGCAGGCGCCGGGGCGGGTCGTCGGCGCGCGCGCCACCCAGCAGTGCGGCCTTCATCATGGGGATCTGCAAGCGGCTGAGGCGGGCCTTGCTGGCCCGGCTCAGGCCAGGCTCGGCAAACACGGCATCGAACTGGCTGGCGATGATCTCCAGCGCCACCCGTGGCCGTTGTCCCATGGCCTGGAATGCGGCGCCGTCGAGCAGCCGGCGCACCCTGTTTTCCGGCGCCTGGTCCGGGGCGAGGGCGGTTTCCGCTTCGTGGTGCTGCATGCGGTCAAGGATGAGCAGCGCCTGGCGGCGGGCGCGGCGCTCGTCCTCGACCGCCTGGGCGGCCGCCACCGCCGGCGCGGCTTCGTCGCGCGACGCTGGCGGGGCGGGGGGCTGTACGGTGCTGGCCGGGGTGTCGCTGGCCAGGGCGCGGTATACCGGCCGCATCTCTTCCGGCAGGTGGCGGGCGAGTACGGGCAGCAGCAGGCGGCGGGTTTCCGGCTCGCTGCCGCGCTCGCGCAGGGCCCGCATCAGGGCGGTGCATACCGCCTCCGGACTGAAGCGCATGGTGGCGATGCGTAGCTCGCCGCCGAGCGGGGCGAAGCGCAAGCCCACCTGGCGCAGCTCGACCTGGCAGGCGCGGGCGATGGCACCGGACAGCGTCTGCATCAGGGACAGGTCGAGCCAGTCCTCTTCGCGCATCAGGCCGGATTCGTTGGCGAGGTCGACACGGGTCGATTGCTGGGTGAGCGGCACCGGCGGCGGCCGCAACAGGCGTTCGCGGAAACTGTCGAGCAGTTCGTGGCGTCGTTCGCGCAGCAGATGGCCGGCTTCACGGTGGGCACGCTGGGCGCGAGCGTCGCTGGCGCGCAACAGGCCATCCACCAGATCGCCGGCGGCGATCCGCATGGCCGCGTCGATGGCGTCGGCGAAACGCCGCGCGATCGTGACGGCGTGCGCGTCATCGCCGGTCTCGTCCGCCGGGCCGGGCGGCGGGCTGGCCATCGCCGGATTCATGTTGGGGTTCTCCTTCGCCCTGTGGGCGTGTCCGTTCCCAGTATCGTTGCTGATCCGGCGCAGTCAAGCCGGACCGCGCCGCAAACCGGACGACCTGCGCCCGGGCCAAGGCTGTGTACACTTGCGGATGGCCGCATGGTGTTGCGCGGCCGGCCTGCATGGATGGAGGGTGGATTGTCATGAGTGGACCGATTACCGCCAGCTACAGCCTGGCCCCCGAGGTAGCCCTGGCGCCATGGGGCGCCATTTCGCTGGCGGTGCTGGCCTTGCGCGAGGCGCGGGCGATGGGGCAGGAATATGCCGAGGTGCTGGCCGAGTTGCAGCGCCGCGAGGCCGCTTCGCTGGCCGCACAGCGTGCGCTTCGGGAGGATCGCCTGGTCCGCCTGGCGGCCTTGCGCGATGAGGTGGCGCGACGCCAGGCTCGCCTGGAGCGGCTGCGTGTCCTCGCCACCGGCCTGGTGGAGCGTGCCCCTGAGCTGGGCGAGGTCCTGGCCGAGCCATTGCCGCCCGTCCCGGACGAGGCCGATGAGTCCGCCTGGGAATCCTGTCTGCGCGAACTGGGAGCCGCGATCGAACGCATGGAGGCCGGTTTTGCCGCAGCCGGAGCGGGCTTCGGCGAGGCCTACGCCGAGGCCCTGCCGAACCGGGATGCGCCCAGTGTCGCCGATGTACTGCACCTGTACGCCGTACAACGCAATCGCGAGGCCCGTCTCGCGCCCGCCGAGCGCGGCCGGTTCGAGGCCGACGTGGCACGCATCCTCGCCCGCCTCGAACTGGCACCGGAGGAAGCCTTGCCGGTGGAGCTGGAAAACCTGGCGCGGCGCATCCTCCAGGCCGCCGACACGATCCAGGCCGAGGCGCTCGCGACGGAACTGCGCCGGGCGGTGCAAGGCCAGCGCGAGGCGCGCGCCGCACTGCGCCGCGATGCCGCCGAGGCACGCGAGTGGCTGGATGTGCTCGGCGAAGCGGCGCCCGAGGCCCTGCGCCGCAGCCTGGAGCGCAGCGCCATGGCCGCCGCGCCGCTCGACCCCATGACGCGCGAACTGGCCCGGCGGCTGCGGGCCGAGCTGGAGGAAGAACGCCGGCGCATGGACCGGGTCGCCGCCGCCCAGGTGCTGGAACAGTCGCTTGAGGACCTGGGCTATACGCTCGAGCCGATCGATGCGACCCTGTTCATCGACGGCGGCGTCGTGCATTTCCAGCGTCACGGCTGGGAAGGCTATTTCGTCCGCCTGCGCCTCGATCCGCGCGAGAACACCCTCAACTTCAACGTCGTGCGGGCCCGCGACGCAAGCGCCGGGGCGGAACGAAGACGTCTGGATTTCCTTGCCGAGGACCGCTGGTGCGCGGAATTCCCCCGCCTCATGGAAACCCTCAAGGCGCGCGGCATCCATCTCGATGTTACGCGCATGCTCGGCGCCGGCGAGCTGCCGGTGCAGGAGGTCGATCCCGCCACCCTGCCCGCCCGGGCCGCCGATGAATCCCGCCGGGCACCGCCCGCGGCACGGGAAATGCCGCGATGAGACAGGCATTCATCCTCCTGCTGGGCCTCGCCCTGCTGGTCCTGGCGGGGTGCGGTTCGCGGCCCGGCGATGATCTACTGCGCGCCGTCGAGGCGGGCGACGCGGCGACGGTCACGGCCCTGCTCGGCCAGGGCGTGCGCGCCGATTCGGCCGACCGGCGCGGCTATGGCGCCCTCTATTTCGCCGCCTATCGCGGCCACGAGGCCATCGTGCACCAGCTCCTGATCCACGGCGCAAACGTGAACGCGGCTGGCGACACCGGTTACACCCCCCTGCATGCCGCCGCCGAAGGCGGACACCCCGCCATCGTCGAATTGCTGCTCGAACACGGCGCCGACCCGCGCGCCAAAAGCCGGCATGACCGCACACCCGCCGACGAGGCACGCGACCCCGCCCTGCGCGAGCGGTTGCGCGCGGCGGCCGGGGAATAGTCCGTCCACAATGGCCCGTCGACTTTTTTAGCGCCGCCCGCGAGGAAGCATGAACCCTGCCCACTCACTCACTCCGCGCTGGATTCGCGATTTGGAGCGTCTCTTGCCCATCCGCTCGCAGTTCGTGGTGTCCGGCAACATCCGCGACAGCTTCCTCACTCCGCTCGGCGATCAGCTCACCCTGGCACCGCTGGTGCGCTGCCTGTGGGTGCACCTGGCGCGGCTGGACTACCGCTTCCTGCTCGTATACGACCCGATCGAGGGCCTGCGCCCCTACCCCGCCGAACCCGCCGCGGTCGAACTGGCCAGCCGACTGTTCGAGCTGAGGCTGCAGGATGGCGTGATGCCGATGAGCCTGGAGAGCCTGTCCGGGCTGATGGCCCGGGTGGCGACGCAACGCGAGGCACGCTGCGCCCTGGTGATCGACTTCGCCTCCCGCCTGACCCGTCAGCCCGACCATCTCGACGCCAGCGACCATCGCTTCTTCGTCGCTGCCGAGCGTATCTCGCTCAGCGCCAACCCCATCGTGCCGAAGGGCGCGGACATCGGCAGCGCGCTCGGCAAGGCCCGCTTCAACCCCATCCTGTGGCTGGTCAACCGGCCCCAGGACCTGCCCTCCTGGCTCACGCTCGACTCGGCGCGCATCGCCAGCCTGCCCATCGGCCTGCCCGACTACGCGTCGCGCCAGGCCGCCGCAACCCGCCTCGCCTCGCTGTTTGCCGGCGCGGACGCGGCCGAACCGGCGACGCTGGAAAAATTCGCCCGCCGCTTCGCCGACCTCACCGACAGCCTGCCGCTCGCCGCGCTGGCCGACATCGCCCAGCTCGCCGACCGCCAGGGCATCGGGCTTGCAGACGTCGAGGACGCCGTGCAGTGCTACAAGGTCGGGGCGGTGGACAACCCCTGGAAGAAGGCCTGGCTGCGCGACAAGATCGCCCAGGGCCAGACCGCGATCGAATCACGCGTGCGTGGCCAGCACCGGGCGGTGACCAAGACCCTGGACATCCTGATGCGCTCGGTGATGGGGCTCACCGGCGCCCAGGCCCGTTCCGCCGGCAACCGGCCGCGCGGCGTGCTGTTCTTCGCCGGCCCCACCGGGGTGGGCAAGACCGAGCTGGCCAAGGCACTCACCGAACTCGTGTTCGGCGACGAGCGCGCCTACATCCGCTTCGACATGAGCGAATTCGCCGAGGAACATGCCGGCGCGCGGCTGCTCGGCGCGCCGCCTGGCTATGTCGGTTTCGACGCCGGCGGCGAGCTGACCAATGCCGTGCGCGAAAAACCGTTCTCGGTGGTGCTGTTCGACGAGATCGAAAAGGCCCACCCGCGCATCCTCGACAAGTTCCTGCAGATCCTGGAAGACGGCCGCCTCACCGACGGCCGCGGCGACACCGCCTATTTTTCCGAGACCCTCCTGGTGTTCACCTCCAACCTGGGCATCTACATCGAGGACGAACACGGCCGACGCATCCAGAACGTACACCCCGACGACCCCGAGGACGTGGTCGAGACACGGGTGCGCCAGGCCATCGCCGATTACTTCAAGTTCCGCCTGTCGCGCCCGGAGATCCTCAACCGCATCGGCGACAACATCGTCGTGTTCGGCTTCATCAAGCCCGAGGTGGCGGGTCTCATCCTCGAAGGCATGCTGGGCAACGTCATCCGCCGGGTGAAGGAAGAGCACAGGCTGGAACTCATCCTGCCCGCCGGGATTCGCGCCCAGCTGCTCGAACTGTGCAGCCGCGACCTCGCCAACGGCGGCCGCGGCATCGGCAACCAGCTCGAATCGGTGTTCATCAACCCGCTCGCGCGGGCACTGTTCGCATTCCCCCTGGAAGGCCGGACAGAGATCACGGTCACCGCCCTGCGCGAGGACGCGGACCGCATCACCCACCTCAGCCTGGAATGAAGCCCACCCGCATCCAGCTCAACAAGGCCCACTACCCGGTCACCGTGCTCGGCCCCGGCCGGCGCATCGGCCTGTGGTTGCAGGGCTGCTCGATCCGCTGCAAGGGCTGCGTCTCGCAGGACACCTGGACCCCCGACCCGCGCCGGGCGGTCCAGGTCGCCGACCTGTTGCGCTGGTGCAAAAAGACCGCCGCCGAGGGGCTGGACGGCGTCACGATCAGCGGTGGCGAACCCTTCGACCAGGCCGTGGCACTCGCCGCCCTGCTCGACGGCCTGATCGGCTGGCGCCGCCAGGCCGGGCTCGACTTCGACCTGCTCTGCTACAGCGGCCATCCCCTCAAGACCCTGGAAAGGAAACATGCCACGATCCTGCGCCGGCTCGATGCCATCATCCCCGAGCCCTATGCCGACGGACTGCCGCTCGGCAAGGTCTGGCGCGGCTCCAGCAACCAGAGCCTGGTCCCCCTGAGCGAGCGCGGCCGGGCACGCTATGCCGAGCACATCGAGCGCAACGCCGAAGACTCCGGCAAGGCGATGCAGGTCGCCGTGGAACAGGACCGCATCTGGATGATCGGCATCCCGGCCCGCGGCGACATGGCCCGGCTGGAGGCGCTATGCGCCGCGCGCGGACTCGACCTCGGCCAGGTGTCATGGCGGCGGTGAACATCGACCAGCGGCGCAATCGAGCCCGCAGGCCCAAAGTCACCGTGTAGAGCAGGATGTTCAGGGATCGGAAGGGTCATACAATGCGCGCCCGGTCTAATCGACAATCTGGGTTCAATTGAGATTTTCAGGATGAACGACTACGTTCGCCTCTGCCCCGTATGCGAGACCGAGAACCCGGCTGAGGCGAGCCGCTGCGTTTGCGGCGCATTGCTCACCGGGGTCGATTTCAGCCTGCCCCGGTCGGCCGCTGCGCCGGAGTCGCCGGCTGCCGCCGCCCCGGCGGAGGCCGGTCTGACCTGCCCGCATGCCGACTGCGCCATGCCCAACCCGGCCGGCACGGTGCGCTGTATGTATTGCAACCGGCCCTTGCTGCCGGAGCCGGATGCCGCGGTGGAGGCCCTGCCCCTGTCGCCGCCGTTGCGCCATGCGCCGCTGCCACCCGCGCTGGCGGCCCGCTTCCGGGTCCTGAATACGTTCGATGCCCGCGGCAGCGAGGCCGACCTGATGCTCGTCGAGCCGGTCGCGGGCGGCGAGCCCTGTGTGGCCAAGCTGTATCGCCAGGGCATGGCGCCGGACACTGCACTGCTCGCGCGCCTGAACGACAGCCATGCCGCACATGTGGTGCGCCTCCTGGAATACGGCGTGGCCGATGGCGTGGCCTACGAGCTCATGGAGTATTGCCGGCAGGGAAGCCTGCGCCAGTGGCTTGAAGGCACGCCGCTCGGGCGCGAGCGCATCCGCGCGATGATCGCCGAGCTGGTGGCGGCGCTGGCTGAGGTGCATCGCCTCGGCATCCTGCATCGCGACCTGAAGCCGGACAATATCCTGGTCCGCAGTCTCGATCCGCTCGATCTGGTGCTCACCGATTTCGGCATCGCCTCGCTGCGCCAGGCCACCCAGCACTTCACCCATGCCGCCCGCACCATCCACTATGCCGCGCCGGAGGCGCTCACCGGGGTGCTGGACGAGAAGGCGGACTGGTGGTCGCTGGGCATGATCGTGCTGGAGGCGGCCAGCGGTCGCCATCCATTCGATGGCCTGAACGAACAGGTGGCCGGTCATCAGCTCGTCACCCGCGCCATCGACACCTCGATGGTGTTCGATCCGGAGCTGCGCACACTGTGTCGCGGCCTGCTGCTGCGCGCCCCCAAGCGACGCTGGGGCGAGGCCGAGGCGAAACGCTGGTTGGCGGGCGATGCCAGCCTCGAGCCGCCCGCCGAGGAGGCAGCAAGCGCCGTGGTCGCGCATCCATACCGCATCGGCGATGCGGAGTGCCGCACCGCGGTGGAACTGGCCATGGCATTCGCCCGGCACTGGAGCACGGCGGTGGCCGATCTGCGCCACGGCAGTGTCGATCGCTGGATCGAACAGGAGCTCAAGGACTGGGACCTGGCCCGCCGGGTGCGCGCCATCGTCGCTGGCGGCGGCAGTGACGACCGGCATCTGCTCGAATTCATGCTCGAGGTGGCGCCCAACATGCCCCCGGTCTGGCTGGGCACGCCGCTCGACCGCGCCAACCTGGTCGCGGCGGCCGCCCGGGCGGCGGAGAATGACCGGGCCGCCCGCGCCTGGCTTGACCGCATCTGGCGCGAGCGGGTGCTGGAACTGAGCGCCCGCCATGGCCATGCCGTGCTGGGTGAATTCGGCCGGCGCTGGCGTCTGGCGGTGGAGCGCTTCCAGGCCGTATGGGCGCAGGCCCGGGCCGCCGAGAAGGCTTGGCGCCTGACGCCCCGGTCGGGCGATGGCACCGCAGTCAGCCCGCAGCCGGTCGATTTCGACGAGGTCGTATATGGCCGGCCGCTGCGCATGAACCCGCCCGAAACGGTGGAGCTGCACGGCGAACTGATCAGCATGCTGGCCAGCCCGGCCCGGCTGGAAGCATTGCGTGGCGAGATCCAGGCGGCACAAGGGGAGCTGGGCGAGGACTGTCCGTGGTTCGCATTGTTCGCCGAAACGGCCCGCCTGGATGCGGTTTCCGCCCTGGTGGCGCGCCGGCTGCTGCCCATGGCGCGCGACGACGCCGACCGGGAACGGGCCCGCCGCGAGGGCCTGAGCCAGCGACGCCGGGGTGAGGCCGAGCAGTTGCGGCGCAGCCTGGGAAGCCGCTTGCAGGGGCTGCTCGACCTGGCGCGCGGCGACCGTTTCGATCCCGCCAGCGTCGAGACGCTGCAAGCCGGGCTCGACGCTTGCCTGGATAGTGCCCGGCAGGCGCTGGTCAATCACGACCTCGACCAGATCGCCACTGGCCTGCGCGAACGCATGCATAACGTGATCGAACAGGGCTATCGCCTGCAATCTGCACTGCATGCGCTTGCGGCTGAACGCGACATCGACCGCATCTGGCTGGAGCCGCGCCGCATCGGCATCGCCGCGTTCCTGCTCTTGGTGTTTGGCTCCG
>CAZOZD010000030.1:12579-13827 GCA_964584195.1 uncultured Burkholderiales bacterium | reverse complement strand
CCCGCGACTCGGCCGAACCGCCGCAAGGCGTCGAGGCCGTTCCGGCCAAGGCCGATCTCGCCGCCGGTCGCCAGGTGGCCGAGGCCAAGTGCCAGAGTTGCCATGGCCTCGACGGGCGTGGCACCGGCCCCGATATTCCCAACCTGGGCGGCCAGAAGGAGGCCTATCTGCTGAGCGCGCTGGACGGTTACCGTACCGGCGCACGCCAGCATGCCGCGCTCGGACAGCTCGCCGCCGAGCTGTCCGAGGCCGATGTGGCCAACATTGCCGCCTGGTACGCCAGCCAGAAAAACAACGCCGCCCCGGTCCCCAGTCAGGGTGGCGACGCGGTGGCCAGCGGCAAGGCCGCGGCCCGCGCCTGCTTCGCCTGCCATGGTGAGGATGGCAATAGCCGACAGCCCGGCATGCCCAGCCTCGCCGGCCAGCATCCCGGCTATCTGCAAGCCGCGATGCGGGCCTATGCCGATGGCCAGCGCAAGGACGCCAGCATGGCCGCCTAGGTGCGCGACCTGGACGCCGTGACCCTGGAAAACATCGCGCTCTATTTTGCCGCGCAGACGCCGAAGGCTACCGCCCACGCGGGCGGGGGCGACGTCGCCAAGGGTGAGCCGCTGTCCGGAAAGTGCGGCGGCTGCCACGGTTTGCAAGGCCACAGCGCCGACGCCAGCACACCCAGCCTGGCCGGCCAGGACGCGCAATACCTGGTCCTGACCATGCGCCACTATCGCGACGGCCAGCGTGTCCACGCCGAGATGAAGGCCATGCTGGCCGGAGTGAAGGACGAGGACCTGCGCCACATCGCCAGCTTCTATGCCGCCCAGGCTCCGCAGGCGGCGCGCATTGCCAAGCCGACTGCCGGCCAGCAGTGGGCCGAACGCTGCGACAAGTGCCACGCCGCCGCGGACAATCCGGCCATGGTCACGCCGTATCTGGAGGGACAGCCGGTGGCCTATCTGGTCAAGGCGCTGAAGGACTATCGCGAGGGCAAGCGTCGCCAGTCCGCCATGCACGCCATGGGCGCGCCGCTTACCGACGCCGACATCCAGGCCATCGCCGAGCACTACGCCAGCCTGCCGCCGCGCTGATCGGCGCGCGTTGCGTCAGGGACGCGAGCGCCCTCCCCCCACAGGGGGGCAGGGTGGGGGGGCGCCCGGTAGGGCGCCCTTCCGCGGCGACCGCGTTATGGGGTACAACGGCTTGCGCCGTACCCCCCATCCCAACCTTCCCCCGTTGGGGGAAGGGGCAAAA
>CAZOZD010000030.1:0-12569 GCA_964584195.1 uncultured Burkholderiales bacterium | reverse complement strand
CTGTGCGGGGGGTGCCCAGCTACGGGCATCCCTACCGCGATTCAAGGTTCATGCTGGAGCCGGTCGGCCCCGTGGCACCCCGATACCCGCCGTCGTTTCAGAGGCGGCCGGACCGGGACTCAAACCCGGCATAGATCCTCAATCCGGTCGTAACGGTATTCATCCACCAGCTGGATGATCCGTTCAGACTCTTCCGGCCATTCCGGACGAATCCGCGCCGCCAGCCGCAGCAGCACTTCCTTGTCGAGCTTGAGGGCGCTTTGCATCAGTTCGGCCCGGATCTCTTCGGGCAGGGCGCGTAGATGGCCGTGGCCATTGCCGGCACTGGCCTGGCCGGCTTCATCCTCTCCGTATTCGAAGCCGATGCCGAGCAAGGCGGCGATGCGCTCGAACATGCCCTCCGCCTCGATCGGTTTGCGGATCAGCGCGTCGCAACCGGCCGCCAGCACATGCGCGCGATCTTCCTCGAATGCGGAGGCGGTGACCGCGACGATCGCCGTCCGGTCGCCGCCCGGAAGTCCGCGGATGGCCCGCGTGGCCTGGTAGCCATCCATGACCGGCATGCGCATGTCCATCAGCACCAGCCGGGGCTGCCACTGCTGGAACAGCTCGATCGCCTCGCGGCCGTTGGCGGCGATCCTGACCTCGGCGCCGATCCGGCCGAGCAGTTCCTGGATGAGTCGCTGGTTGTCCGGGTGGTCTTCGGCCACCAGGATGCGCGGCGGGGTTTGTCCGGGGGCCAGGCCGATGACCCTGCGGCGGTGGCTGGCCGCCGGGCTGGCCTCGACCCTCGGCAGGGGAATCGAAAACCCGAACCGGCTGCCCCGGCCCAGCTCGCTGGCGACATCGATGCCATCGCCTCCCATGAGGCGCACGAAGTCGCGGCTGATGGTCAGGCCCAGGCCGGTGCCTTCGCCTTTGGCGATGCCCTCCGGGGTCTGGTGGAAGGGTTCGAAGATGCGCTCCAGTTCGGCCGCGGCGATGCCCGGGCCGGTGTCGATCACCTCGAAGCGCAGCCGATCGTCGTGTTCACGGCTGACGCGCAGTGTGACACGGCCGTGGTCGGTATATTTCACCGCGTTGCCGAGCAGGTTGATCAGCACCTGGCGCAGGCGGTGGCTGTCGCCCAGAACGTGGACGGGCAGGTCGTCCGCGCGTTCGATCCGCAGTTCGAGCCCCTTCGACTCCGCCCGCAGCTGGATCATTTCCTCGACCGTGGCCAGCGTCGCGGACAGATCGAACGGTTCCTGGGCGACCCGCGTGCGTCCCGATTCGATGCGGGCGATTTCAAGCACATCGTTGATGAGCGCCAGCAAATGGTTGCCGGAACGGTTGATGGTGGCGATGCTCCGGCGCACCTCCGCCGGCATGCGTGGGTCGCTTTCGAGCAGCTGCGAGAAGCCGAGGATGGCATTCAGGGGGGTGCGCAATTCGTGGCTCATGTTGGCCAGGAACACACTCTTGGCAATGTTGGCCGTTTCGGCGGCGTCCTTGGCGAGCACCAGCTCCCGGGTGCGTTCCTCGACGATGCGTTCGAGATGCTGGTGGTGCTCCGCCAGTTCGTCCCGGATCGCCTTGGTCGCGGTGATGTCCATGGCCAACCCTTCGATGAGCGTGTCGCCGTCGTCCAGGGTTTTCATGTCGATCGAGCGGTCATACAGCCAGAGCCATTGACCTTCGGCATTCCGGATGCGGTACTCCAGCCGGAATGGAATCTGCCGGTCGAGCAGCGCGGTCACCGCACGCTCGACGGCGGGCCGGTCTTCGGGGTGGATGGATTCGGCCCACAACCGGGGCTGCTTCAGCAAATGTTCGACACCGTAGCCGAGGATTTCGGTGACTCGGGCCGAGTAATACACCCCGCCGCGCCGGACCGAATATACGTATACGACGTCGGGCATGTTCTCGACCAGGTGGCGGTAGCGCGCCTCGCTCTCCCGCAGGGTCGCCTCGGCCTCCTTGCGCGCGGTGATGTCGGTATGGGTGCCGCACATGCGCAATGGCTTGCCGTCCGCATCCCGCTGCATCACGCTGGCCTGGTCGAGTATCCAGCGCACACCGCCCGCCTTGTGCAGCATCCGGTATTCGATGCGATGGATGCTGGAGTGCCCGTCGAGCACGGCCTGGATGGAGTTCCAGGCACGCTCGCGGTCGTCGGGATGGATGAAGTCGGTCCACTGCCTGGGCGTATGCTGGATCTCCGCATGGCTGTAACCGAGCATCTCGGCCCAGCGTACATTGCGATCGACCTTGCCGGTGACGATATCCCAGTCCCAGAAACCGAGTTCCGAGCCTTCGAGCACGAAACGCAACTGCTTCTCGCTGTTTTCAAGGGCCCGTTCGGACTGTTTGCGCTGGGTGATGTCGTGGCCGATGCCAAGCACGCCGATCAGGCGGCCTTCGGCGTCGCGCATCGGCACCTTGGTGGTTTCCAGAAACTCGCGGTGGCCGTCGCTCGCGAACACGATCTCTTCCTCGTTCACGCTCGGCCCGCCGCGCTCCATGGCCTTGAGATCATTGGCGCGGAAGAAGTCGGCCAGCTTTCCCGGGACGAAATCATGGTCGGTCCTGCCGACGATCGCACGCTCCGGCGCACCGAAGAATTGCTCGAAACGGTGGTTGCAGGCCAGGTAACGGCCCTGGGGGTCCTTCAGCCAGATCAGGTCGGGCAGGCTGTCGATGAGGGTGCGCAGGATGGCCCGTTCGCGCGAGACTTCCGCCTGGGCCTCTTTCAGGCGCGCATGGTCCAGTCGCTGGCGTTCGTAATTCTGGAAGATCAGGCACAGGAGTGTGGTGGCCAGGGGATAGAACAGCAGCAGCACCCACCAGGCCTGGGCGATGAATGCGTACCCGACCCCGCCGGGAAGCTGGGTGAATGCGAGCAGCTGGCCCAGTTGCACCAGCACGCCAAGGCCGATGAAGTCCCAGGCCGTGGGCGAGCGGCCGCGCCGCATCCACCACTGCCGCGCCAGGACCCCGAGCAGGGCCGACTGCAGGATGACCGCGATGCCGACCACGGCCCCGCCGCCGCCCATCTGGTAGCGATACACCGCCGCCATGGCGGCCGCGATCGCCGCAGTCACTCCACCGCCGACCACGCCCGCCACGGCCAGCACGATCGAGCGGCCATCGAAGATCACGCCGGGCATGAAGCTGACCGGGTTCATCATGCCCAGCAAGGTCACGCTGCCGAACAACACCCCGAGCCATGCGCGCCGGTTGAGCGAATGTCCGTCGAAGCGGGACAGCAGCAACTGGCCGGCCGCCACCAGGGCCACCAGAAAGGTGATGTTGTTGATCAGGGTGTTGAGCATGCGGCGTATTCCGTGCGGGCCGGGCCGGGTCTGACCCGCACGGGCAGTGGGTCAGACCCGGCCGACCTCCGTTTCGACGGTTTCGGGGTGATGTTTTACCTCACCGCGCTGCTTCTGGGCAAAATCTTCCAGCTGCCGCTTGGCCGCGTCGAAGGCGTCGCGTAGCACCACATACACATCCTCGCCGTGCTCACGGTTGACGACGATCTCGCGGCCGGGCACCGAAAGGTCGATGCGCACGCCGAAATGCTTGCCCTGGTGCTTGTGCTTGCCGGCCAGTTCGATCACCACCTGGCAACGCATGATGTGCGGGTAGAGCAGGTCCAGCTTCGCCGCCTTTTCGCGCACCGCGGTTTCCACCGCCTCGGAATGGGGAATGTCGCGCAGGGTGAGTTGCAGGGGGAGTTTCATGATGGCCTTCCTTGAAGATTGAAGGAATGAAACGCCCCGCGCCTCATCGCCGCGAGAGTGCGGCGGGACGCGCGGGGCGGAGGAAAGATGATGCCGGAGCGGGTATGCACGGATTCGAGGTCGACCGTGGAGGTCGTTCATCGTCTGTTTCTTGTAGACGATTTCATTAAAGACCGCCGCACACGGCTCGGCAAGGTCGACCGGCGCGATCGATGGGGGCACGGGCAAACAGGTATACTGGCCGCATGTGTCTCGCCATTCCAATGCGTATCGAATCCATCGACGGTTTCACCGCCCGTTGTCAGGCCCGGGGGGTGTGGCGCGATGTGTCGCTGTTCATGATGCAGGACGCCATGCCGGGGGTGGGTGACTACGTCATGGTGCATGTCGGCTACGCCATCCAGGCCATGAGCGAGGCCGAGGCGCAATCGGCCTGGGAGCTGTACGACCAGATCCTGTGCGATTCGGACCGGCCCGGCCAGGATGCATGAGCTTTCCATCGCCCAGGCACTCATCGAGCAGATCGATGCCCAGGCCCGCCAGCATGGCGCCGGCGCGGTCGGCCGGGTGGTGGTGCGGATCGGCGTGCTGTCCGGGGTCGAGCCGGCGCTGCTGGCGACCGCATTCCCGCTGGCTGCCGCGGGTGGCGTGGCTGAGTCGGCCGAGCTGGTGCTGGAACCGCTGCCGGCGCGGGCCCGTTGCACCTCCTGCGGCGCCGAGTTCGATGCGCCCGCCAACCGGCTGGTCTGCCCGCACTGCGGTGAATGGCGCACCGAACTGCTCGCGGGCGACGAACTCATCCTCGCCTCGCTGGAACTGATCGGGATCGAATAAACCGCGCAAGGAGCCCATCCATCATGTGTGATACCTGCGGCTGCAACCTCACCCCCGGCAACCTCAAGTTCGCCTACAAACCGGTCGCCGCCGGCGCCACGACGGTGTCGGTGCTGCAAGGGCTGCTCAAGAAGAATGACGACCAGGCCGCGCACAACCGTGCCCACTTCGATGCGCGCGGGGTGCTGGCGGTGAACCTGATGTCCAGCCCCGGCTCGGGCAAGACCGCGCTGCTGGAGGCGACCATCGACGCGCTCAAGGGCGAATTCGGCATCGCCGTGATCGAGGGCGACCTGGAAACCGAGAACGACGCGGCGCGCATCCGTGCCCGCGGTGTGCCGGCGCACCAGATCGTCACCGGCAGCGCCTGCCACCTCGACGCCCACATGGTGCACGACGCCCTGCACCACATGGACCTGGCCGGCATCGACCTCCTGTTCATCGAGAACGTCGGCAACCTGGTCTGCCCGGCGAGCTTCGATCTCGGCCAGCACGCCAATGTCGCCCTGCTCTCGGTCACCGAGGGCGACGACAAGCCGGCCAAATACCCGGTCATGTTCCGCGCCGCCGACGCCGTGTTGATCAGCAAGACCGACCTGCTCGCCCATCTCGACGATTTCGACCCGGCCCGTGCCGAGGCGCATCTGCGCAATCTGGCCAATCCCGCCCCGGTCCTGCGCCTGTCCGCCCGCCGGGGCGAGGGCCTCATGGCCTGGTTCGCCTGGCTGCGCGAGCAGCTGGCCGCCCAGCGCGCCCGGGTCGCCGCCGGCGCGACCCGGCGCCCGGCCATCCAGCCCGACGGTGCGCGCATGCACACCGGCCAACCGGTCTGAGACGCGACTCGCCCCCCGAAAAATGAAACCGTCCTTTCATCCCGAATCGTTCATTCGCCCCATGCCGTGTGTCCCCTCCCCCAACGGGGGAAGGGGCGAAAAATTCTCAATGGACAATCTGGGTTCATTTGCTGTGGCGCCGGAAGTGACGGGTGACGACTGACCTGCCACCCCTCACACCCTACAGCACATGGCGGCGGTCGCCGCGCCTGAACCCCGGCAGCGGCGGCTCGATCCGCCGTCCCAGGGCCAGGACCTTGAACCGTTCGCCCATCTCCCCGGGCTGGATCAGGCGCTGCGCCGCGTGCATGGCGCGCGCGCCTTCCAGGGTGCCGGTGTCCACGCCGCGCAGGCGGTCCAGAAGACCGCAGTCGATCAGGAAATGGGCCTGTGTGGCGTAGCCCATCACATCGAGGCCGACATCAAGCGCGGCGTCAGCAATGGCGGTGAAATCGACATGGGCGGTGAGGTCGACCAGCCCCGGCAGGAAGAACGGGTCGCTCAAGGCGTGGTGGCGATAATGTCCCATCAGGGTGCCGCCCGTGCGGCCCGGGTGGTAATACTCTGCGCGCGCATGGCCATAATCGATGAACAGCATCAGGCCCTGGCGCAAGCGCTCCCCCAGGCTGCGCACCAAAGCTGGCGCGGCGAGGTTGATCTCGCTCAGATAGTCGCCGTCCGCGGCATCGATGGCCAGGGCCTCGGCGGCATTGCGCAATGCACCGCTGGACAGGGGCCGGTCCTGCCAGGCGAAGCCCTCCTGCGTCCATGTCACACCGCGCTCGAAGATCTCGCCCGCCTGCCAGTGCACGAGATGCACCGGCAATGCATCGAGCACTTCGTTGGCCAGCAGCACGCCGCTGAATGCATCCGGCAGACGGTCGATCCATTCCACCCGGTTGAGCCAATTGGGTGCCTGGCGGGCCAGGTTTGCGCGCTGGCGCGCGGCGAGTTCGGGACTCACCTCCAGGATGCGGTAGCGCTCCGGCAATGCATCCCGTTCGGCCAGTGCCCCCAGCACGGCGACGGCCAGCGCGCCGCTGCCGGCGCCCAGTTCGAGGATGTCAGCCCCCCCGGCCAGCGCCGGCAGGGCCGCCTCGGCCAGGCACTGACCGAACAGCGGGCTCAGTTCCGGCGCGGTGATGAAATCGCCCGCGACGCCGAACTTGCGGCTGCCGGCGACGTAATATCCCAGCCCGGGCGCGTACAGTGCGAGCTCCATGTAACGGGCGAACGGAATCCAGCCGCCCTGGGCGGCGATCTCCTCGCCTATGCGGCGGACGAGGGTGGCGCTGTGGGCGAGCGCTTCCGGATCGGGGGCGGGCACTGTGGATGGAGTGGACATGGTGGCTGTGCTAGATTGGTCCGTCATGGTAACCCGGTCCATTCATCCTGCCCGCCCCGCCGCGCCGGAATCTGCATCCGAGCGCTGTGACGTCGCCATCCTTGGCGCCGGCCCGGCGGGCATGAGCTGCGCCGACGCGCTGACGAGCTTCGGTCTCAGCGCACGGGTGATCGAACGCAGCGCGCACATCGGCGGTGCCCAGCGCTGCAATTTTCATCCCAACCTGTGGCTGCTTGGCGCCCCGGGTGAATCCGGCGAGGCGATGACCGAGCGCCTGTGCCGGCATTATCTGGAGCTCGCCATACCGACCCTGCGCGGTGCCGAGCTCTCCGGCGTGACGCGCTCGGGCCGCGGCTTCAGGCTCGATCTGGCGACACCCGCCGGGCCGGCATGCATCGAGGCCGACGCCATCGTCCTGGCCACCGGCACCCGGCCGCGCGCCACCGCCGAACTTGCACGCCTGGCGCAAGGCTGCCGGCGGGTGATCGTCGGACCGCTCGCCTCCGCCATCCGCGACGAGATTCGCGCATCCAGCGTTCTGATCCTGGGCGGCGGCGACAATGCATTCGACCATGCGCTCTATCTCGCCGAGCGCGGCAACCGGGCGACGGTGTGCGCCCGTGGTCGTTTTTCGGCCCGGCCGGGGTTTCGTGCCGCCTGTGCCGAGCGGCCGGAAATCGACCTGCGCCCCCATTGCCGGGCCGAGCTCAGGCGCGCGGACGAAGCGGGTGTGCGGGTCGTGTTCGGCGACGGGGGCGAAGCGCCGTTCGACTGGTTGCTGGTGATGTACGGCTACCAGCCCAACAGCGAGTTCGTCGAGGTCTTCGCGCCCGACATCCGGCCGCGCCGTCTGGAAAGCGGCCATGTCGCGGTCGATGCCTGGCAGCGCACCGGCATCACCGGCATCTACGCCGCCGGCGATCTCACCGATTCGCCCCAGCCGAGTGTGGCCGTGGCGATGGCGCAAGGGCTGGCTGCGGCGCGGGCGATCGAGCGCGACCGGGGGCTGCGGCTGGCCGCGGATTCGGATTCAGTGTGAACCGACGCTGCGCACGGCGTCGATCAGTCCCTGCCACCAACGCTTGCGGTTCTGCGGCACGAGATGGCTGGGGCTGAGATCGGACGGCGGCATGCGGCTCAGCACCCAGCCGGGCAGGATGTGGTGGCCGCTGGCGCCGCATGAGCTGCCCAGGTGGTTGGGGTCGTAGATCTTCACCAGGGAGGGCGACTCCAGGTCGTCGGCATAGACGATGCCGCAATAGTCCTCATGGTGCTCGCGCCGCAGCAGGCCGTCGATCTCGCGCAGGAAAGCGGTCACGTGCGCGGCGTCGGCCGGGGTTTCGGGGCGCGCCTCGCCGAGCGCATACACGAACCAGCCGGCCTCGGGGTCGATCCGGCCCCAGAATGCATCGAGCTGGCTCCAGGCGAGCAGGCTGTACAGACGGCCGTTGAACACGGCGTCGAACTCGGGATTGCGGATGGATTGCATGCCGGGCAGCCTCACGCTTGCATGAAAATCCGATTGTAGCGCTGATCAGAACTCGGCTTCACGGGCGACTGGCCGACCCTCGTTCTTCCAGCGGTCGAAACCGCCGGCCAGATTGAACACCCTGCCGAAACCCATCATCTGCAACACCGCCGCCGCCATGGCCGAGCGGCCGCTGGTGGCGCAATACAGCACCACCTCACGCTGGCGGGCGCCGGACAGGGCGGGAAAATGCTTGGGATAGGCCGGGTCGGCGGCGGCCTCGAGGATGCCGCGCGGCACCAGGTGCGCGCCGGTGATGTGGCCATGTTCATATTCGGAGTGCTCGCGCACGTCGATCAGCACGGGCGCGTCGCCCGCCTCGATGCGGGCCTGCAAGGCTGCCGGCTCGATTTCGTTCACGCAGGATTTGGCGGCACGCACGAAATCCATCAGGCCGAAGGGTTGCTCGGGTTTGAAGCGGTCGTACATGGTGCACTCCCGGTCGGGATCGCGGGCGGGCGATGAAAACATGAAATGCTTTTCCCCGCCTGCCCGCCTGGTGGCAGAATGCGCTTCGACGAAGGCGAGGTCGAGGAGGCTGTGATGGAACTGGTTTGGTGGCACTGGATCGTGCTGGGTCTCCTGCTCATTGGCGCAGAGGCACTCACCGGCACATTTTTCATGCTCTGGTTCGGCCTGGGTGCGGTCGCTACGGCGCTGCTGGTCGCCGTCCTGCCACTGGGCATCGCAGCGCAGATGATGCTCTGGGCGGGCGCCTCGATCGCCATGACGGCGGCCTGGATGAAATGGTTCAAGAACCCGGACCGCACCGGCTCGGGGATGGCCAAGCAGGGCGTCCTCGGCCTGACCGGCCTGGTCAGCCGCCCCATTCCCGATCTGGGCGAGGGCGAGGTGATGTTTCAGCGCCCGGTGCTCGGTGCCGACCGCTGGCCGGCCTTGTCCGACGAGCCCATCGCCGCCGGTGTAAAGGTACGCATCGTCGACGTGCTCGGCCAGACCCTGAAGGTGGAGCGCCTGCATTGAGGCCGCTGCGAAATCCGAATCAAACCCGCATAGGAGACTGCCATGGGCGGTGAAATCGTATCCATCGTATTGATCGTGTTTTTGGTCGTCACCGCCTGGAAGGGCGTGCGCATCGTGCCGCAGGGCGAGGAATGGGTGGTCGAGCGGCTGGGCAAGTACCGCGACACCATGCTGCCCGGCCTGCACGTGCTGATTCCCTACATCGACGTGGTCGCGTACAAGGTCACCACCAAGGATCTGATCCTCGACATCCCGCAGCAGGAAGTGATCACCCGCGACAACGCCGTGCTGATCACCAACGCCATCTCCTTCGTCAAGGTGACCGACACCCAGAGCGCGGTCTATGGCGTCACCAACTTCCAGATGGCGGTGATGAACCTGGTGCAGACCTCCCTGCGTGCCATCATCGGCGACATGGACCTCGACCAGGCCTTGTCCAGCCGCGACCAGATCAAGGCCAAGCTGAAGGAATCCATCTCCGACGACGTTGCCGACTGGGGTCTGACCCTGAAATCCGTGGAGATCCAGGACATCAAGCCCTCGCCGACCATGCAGAAATCCATGGAGATGCAGGCCGCCGCCGAGCGCGAGCGCAAGGCCACGGTGACCAAGGCCGAGGGCGACAAGCAGGCCGCCATCCTCGAGGCCGAGGCCCGCCTGGAGGCCGCCAAGCGCGACGCCGAGGCCCAGGTGCGGCTGGCCGAGGCCTCCGCCGAGGCGATCCGCAAGGTCACCGCGGCATTGCCTGAAAAAGACCTGCCCGCCATCTATCTATTGGGCGAAAAATACGTCAGCGCCATGCGCGACCTGGCAGTTTCCGGCAATGCCAAGACCGTGCTGCTGCCGGGTGACCTGCTCAAGAGCCTGGAGGCCCTGCTGGGTCGCAAGGTGGCTTGATACAAAAGTTAAAGTTGTTTCTAAAGTATTGAGCGCAACTGCCGAATAGAATGAAAATCCTCCCGCCAGGAAACGGCCCAGTCCGGTCTTGGTGGCCGGTTTCATTCGCATCGTTGCGCCGAGGACATTCGATGAACGCATGGCTTGCACTCATCCTGTCGATCTTCATTCTGCTGGCTGCCCCCGCCCTGGCCCAGACACAGAGCGATGCAAGCAAGGCCGGCCAGAAAAAGAGCGCGACCGCCCAGTCATCCGCCAAGAAGACGCAGAACGGCAAG
This sequence comes from uncultured Burkholderiales bacterium, assembly GCA_964584195.1. Taxonomy (GTDB): domain Bacteria; phylum Pseudomonadota; class Gammaproteobacteria; order Burkholderiales; family Thiobacillaceae; genus CAZOZD01. The sequence continues at coordinate 2,145 of CAZOZD010000030.1, read as the reverse complement.
CCCGTGGCAAAGAAGAAGGACACCCGCAAGAGCGCGAAAAAATCCACGCCCGCGAAAAAGACCCAGACCGCGCAGGCAAGCCGCAAGGCCGCCCCAACCACCGCGCGCGTGCATGAGGACACCCTCGGCGATGGCGAACTCAACCTGCGCTCCGGCGCGGTGCTGGTGGTCGACCAGGAGACCGGCGAGGCCCTGTACGCCAAGAACGCCGATTTGAAGGCCCCGATCGCATCCATCACCAAGCTGATGACGGCGATGGTGGTGCTCGACTCCGGCCTCAGCCTGGATGAATGGATCGAGATCAACGAGGAAGACGTTGACCGGGTCAAGAACACCCGCTCGCGCCTGCCGCTCGGCACCCGGCTTACGCGCGGCGAACTCCTTCATCTCGCCCTCATCGCCTCGGAAAACCGCGCCGCATCAGCCCTGTCGCGCGCCTATCCGGGCGGCCGCACGGCCTTTGTCGAGGCCATGAACCGCAAGACCCGCCGGCTGGGCATGCAGCACAGCCAGTTCGTCGACGGCACCGGGCTGTCGAGCGCGAACCGTGCCACCGCCAGCGATCTGGTCAAGCTGGTGGACGCCGCCTATGCCTATCCCATCATCCGCGCCGTTTCCACCACCGGCAGCTACGATGTGTTCCTCACCCAGGCCGAGCAGTTCCGCACCGTGGCCTACACCAACACCAACGTGCTTACCCGCAGCAAGGACTGGAACATCGGCGTGTCCAAGACCGGGTTCATCAACGAGGCCGGCCACTGCCTGGTGATGCAGGCCAGCATCGCGCAGCAGAAGGTCATCATCATCCTGCTCGACTCGATGGGCAAGGTCGCCCGCATCGGCGACGCCGGCCGCATCCGCGCCTGGCTGGAGAACGGCGCCATCGGTCGCTACGCCAACCGCCGCGACGATGCATCGGCCTGAGTGCATGCGTGGCAACGCGGCACATCGCCGCGCAAAACCAGGACTACAAGGATGATTCGTATTGGGGGAGGTACCCATGCCCATCACCGACTGGCCGGAAGACGAACGGCCGCGTGAAAAACTTTTGCGACGGGGCGCGGATGCGCTCAGCGATGCCGAGCTCCTGGCCATCTTCCTGCGCGTCGGCGTGACCGGAAAGAGCGCGGTCGAACTCGCCCGCGACCTGCTCGCCCATTTCGGCGGCCTCACGCCCCTGTTTGCCGCCAGCCTCGACCAGTTCGCAGCCTTTCCCGGCATGGGCCCGGCCAAGTATACCCAGCTCCAGGCGGTGCTGGAGATGAGCAAGCGGGCGCTGGCCGAACAGATGCGCGAGCGCGACGCGCTCGATTCACCGACGGCGGTGCGCGACTACCTGCGCCTGCAACTGGGCGGGCGGCCGCATGAAGTGTTCATGGCGATCTTTCTCGATGCCCAGAACCGGGTGCTGGCCGCCGAGGAGCTGTTCCGCGGCACACTCACCCAGACCAGCGTCTATCCGCGCGAGGTGGTCAAGCGGGCGCTGGCGCACAATGCCGGTGGCATCATCCTGGCGCACAACCACCCTTCCGGGGTATGCGAGCCCTCCGAGGCCGACCGTACGCTCACCCAGCACCTCAGGAGCGCCCTGGCGCTGGTGGACGTGCGCGTACTCGACCACTTCGTGGTGGCCGGCAACCGCAGCCTGTCGTTCGCCGAGCGCGGATATCTTTGACGCGGCGAAAAAAATCATGATATAAAGCGCGTCTTTCTCTGGAACCGAACCCTTCGGGAGCACCAATCATGGCCCGTGCATGCCAAGTGACCGGCAAGAAGCCGATGGTGGGAAACAACGTATCCCACGCCAACAACAAGACCAAGCGCCGTTTTCTGCCCAACCTGCAAAGCCGCCGCTTCTGGGTCGAGAGCGAGAACCGCTGGGTGCGCATGCGTCTGACCAACGCCGCGCTGCGCACGATTGACAAGAACGGTATCGACGCGGTGCTGGCCGAAATGCGCGCCCGCGGCGAGAAGATCTAAGGAGAACGGACATGGCAAAGGCCGGACGCGAAAAGATCAAGCTGGAATCCACCGCCGGCACGGGTCATTTCTACACCACCACCAAGAACAAGAAGACCATGCCGGAAAAGATGGCAATCATGAAATATGATCCCAAGGCGCGCAAGCACGTTGAGTACAAGGAAA
>CAZOZD010000029.1:0-13998 GCA_964584195.1 uncultured Burkholderiales bacterium | reverse complement strand
TCTGGAAACATAACGCTATGTTTCTTAATGGAGTTTATGGGGGGGGTGTTAAAGATGGGTTAGAAAGCCACGCCCCCCGGCCTATCCGGGGGCGTGGCACTTCAGGGGTTTACTGACAAGTACACCCAATCCTCTCAAGGGCGCCTCGAAAAACCTCACCCGAGCCAGTCCAAGTAAAATTGCCGCCATCTGAATTTATACTGAGCTTCTTGCAAAACCCCAAATCTGCGCTGATTTATCTGCCGAAGGCGATCAAGAAGGGGTGGGCGCTGCCTGCGTGAGCAGGCATCATTGGGTTCTCGAAGCTCAATGAAGCGCCCATCATGAACAGGAGCCGGACCGGGAGAGCAGGCAGGCGGCGATTTCCCGGTCGGCCGGCCAGGTCACCTTGAGGTTGCGCGCATCCCCCATGACCAGGCGGGGGGCGAGGCCCAGTCGCTCGATCGCCGAGGCTTCGTCGGTGACCTCCGGGCCGGCGCGGCGCAGCGCCTCGCGCAGGACACCAAACCGGAACATCTGTGGTGTTTGCGCGCCCCACAGGCCGGCGCGCGGCACGGTCTCCAGCACCCGGCCGTCCTGGCTTTCGCGTTTCAGGGTGTCGGCGACCGGCAGGGCGAGGAGGCCGCCGACCGGATCGTCGGCCAATACCTCGATGAGCCGGTCGATCAGCGTGGCGGTGATGCACGGGCGGGCGGCGTCGTGCACCAGAATCCAGTCCTGTTCATCGACTTCGGCGGCGAGCGCATCAAGGCCGTTGAGCACGCTCGCCGCCCGGCTGGCGCCGCCGCAGCGCCAGGTCTTCAGCTTGTCGAACCCGGACCCGTCGAAATCCGCCCAGTATCCGTCGTCCGGGGACAGCACCACATGCACCGCGGTGATGGCGGGATGACGCTGGAACGCAGCGATGCTGTGCCAGAGCATGGGCCGGCCGGCGAGGTCGAGGTATTGCTTGGGGGTGTGGCCGCCCATGCGGGCGCCGACGCCGGCAGCGGGAAGCAAGGCGATATAGCGGCTCATCGGGCTTGTTTAGTGGTGGATAAGGCCTAGATTCTAAGAGAGGGTGCGCCAGTCCGGCGATGCCCGTGCGTGTTGACACCGGGGGCTTCAAATGTCGATCACCCGTCCCGCCGCCGTCGCCGGCCTGTTCTATCCGGGCACGGCGGACACCCTGCGTCACGCCTTGCATGAACTCTCCGCCCGCGTTCATCCCGATGCGGACCTCGATGCATTGCGACCGAAGGCGCTGGTTGTGCCCCATGCAGGCTACATCTATTCCGGCCCGGTGGCGGCGTGCGGCTATGCCTTGCTGCGCCCCTTGCGGGCCGTGATCCGGCGCGTGGTCCTGCTCGGGCCGGTGCATCGGGTCTGGGTGGATGGGCTGGCCCTGCCGGTGGCGGACCAGTTCGAGACACCGTTCGGCCGGGTGCCGCTCGATACGGAGGCGATCGAAACCCTGCGCGGCTTGTCTCAGGTGGAGGTGAACGCCGCCGCGCATGCCATGGAGCACTCCCTGGAGGTGCATCTGCCATTCCTGCAGGATGCGCTCGACCGCTTCAAGCTGGTGCCGCTGGCGGTGGGGGGCGCCGGGCCGCACGCGGTGGCGGAGGTGATCGAGCGGCTGTGGGGCGGCGAGGAGACCCTGGTCGTGGTGAGCTCGGACCTGTCGCATTACCTGCCCTATGCCGAGGCGAACCGGCGCGATGCCGGGACCGTGGCGCGCATCCTCGCACTCGAGACCGATCTTGACGGCGAGGAGGCCTGCGGCTGCCATGCGCTCAACGGTCTGACCCTGCTTGCGCGCCGGAAGGGGCTCTCCGCGCATCTTGTCGATCTGAGGAATTCGGGCGACACCGCCGGCGACAAGGCCCGCGTGGTGGGCTACGCCGCCATCGCATTCACGGAGGCCACGCATGTCCGGCACTGAACCCTTGTCGCGCGGTCGCCTGCTCACTGCCCTGGCGCGTGCCGTCATCGCCCGCCGCTTCGGTCTGACCGCGGCCGCGCTGCCACACCCGGGCTGGCTGGATGCACCCGGCGCGGCATTCGTCACCCTCACCCTGAACGGCGCGCTGCGCGGCTGCATCGGTTCGCTGGAGGCGCATCGCGGCCTGGCCGCCGACATCGAGGCCAATGCCCAGGCGGCGGCCTTTGCTGATCCGCGTTTCCCGCCGCTCGGGCGCGATGAACTGGATAAGGTCCGCGTCGAAGTGTCGATCCTCAGCCCGCCCGAGCCCTTCCGGGTGCGCGATGAGGCCGACGCGCTCGCCCGGCTGCGCCCCGGCATCGATGGCGTCATCCTGAGCCAAGGCATTCATCGCGCCACCTTCCTGCCCCAGGTGTGGGAGGTGCTGCCCGAGCCGCGCGACTTTCTCGCCCAGTTGAAGCGCAAGGCCGGCCTGCCGGCCGATTTTTGGGCACCGGACCTGCGCCTGATGCGCTACAGGGTGGAAAAACACGCCGAGGGAGAGGGCGAATGAACCAAAAAAACGCAGTTGTTTTGGCCTTTCCCCCGACGGCGAAAGGGTGGAAATCCCCTCTCCCTCCGGGAGAGGGGGCAGGGGCGAGGGAAGCCGCGTGGATACTGGCCTTATGCCGTATTTTCGCAGCTCAGCCGAGGTTTTCAGGATGAGCATCCCGGACAGCGATCATCCCGCGCGCTGGTGGCATCGTCTCGACGATGGCCGCATCCAGTGCGACCTGTGCCCGCGCGACTGCCGCCTGCATGAAGGCCAGCGCGGTGCGTGCTTCGTGCGCCGGCGGGTGAATGACGTCCTGGTGCTCACCACCTGGGGCCGCAGTTCCGGGTTCTGCGTCGATCCCATCGAGAAAAAACCGCTCAATCACTTCCATCCCGGCAGCGCGGTGTTTTCGTTCGGTACGGCAGGCTGCAACCTGGCCTGCAAGTTCTGCCAGAACTGGGACATCTCGAAGTCGCGCGACATGGATCGCCTCATGGATGCCGCCCGGTCCGAAGAGATCGCCGCCACCGCCCGGCGCATGGGCTGCAAGAGCGTGGCCTACACCTACAACGACCCGGTGATCTTCGCCGAATACGCCATCGACACCGCGCGGGCCTGCCGGGACCAGGGGCTCTTCAATGTCGCGGTCACCGCCGGCTACATCCATGCCGCGCCGCGCGCCGAATTCTTTGCCGTGATGGACGCCGCCAACGTCGACCTCAAGGCATTCAGCGAGGATTTTTACGTGCATCAGTGCGGCGCCCACCTGCAAGCGGTGCTCGACACCCTGGAATACCTGGTGCATGAGACCAAAGTATGGGTCGAGATCACCACCCTGCTCATCCCCGGGCTCAACGACAGCGAGGCGGAGGTCGACAGGCTTGTCGGCTGGGTCCGGGAACACCTCGGTGCGGACGTGCCACTGCACTTTTCCGCATTCCATCCCGACTACAAGCTGATCGACCGTCCGCCCACCCCGGCCGCCACCCTGACCCGGGCGCGGCGTCAGGCGCGCGCCGCCGGATTGCATTACGTGTACACCGGCAACGTGCACGACCCCGCCGGGGACACCACCTCCTGCCCGGTGTGCGGCACCGCCCTGATCGAGCGCGACTGGTACGCGATCCTCGCCTACCGCCTCGACGCGCACGGCCGTTGTCCGCAATGCGGCAGCGCGATCGCCGGCCGCTTCGGCGAATTCACCCGCCCCTTCGGCGCCCGGCGGGTGCCGGTGACGATCCACGGGCAGTGATCCGGGGCGCGCGGGGCGCGCCCACCCAGTGCCAGTCCGGTCGGGCCGGTTTCGATTTCATCCTTCAGAAAGCACGGGCGAGGCCGATACCTACCTCGGTGCCGCGCTCCTCGCTGCGCTTGACCCAGATCTGGCGGCCATCGCGGAATTCGCCGCGTAGTCCCGCCACCCGCTTGAGCTCACGGGTCTGGATGTCCGTCTCGCTCAGCACCAGGCGGACGCTGCCCTGGCGGCCTTCGGTGAGGCGGGTGAATTCGGCCTCGCTGGCGGGTAGCCGTCCCTGGCCGGCGTTGAGGAATGCGAGCAGCATGGCGGCATATACGGTGGTGTTCATGATGGGCTCCGATCTCGGGTTGAACGGGCCGGCAGACCATTACGGCCGTGCCGGAGTTGATCGAAGCTTAGGTCCGGGGCCAGGGCGGCGTAATGAACCGGGTTTCGACCGGGTGGGCCCACCCGATTGGCCCACTGAATGGGCCAACCGGGTTGGGGTGACCCGCCCCGCACCAACCGGGTTGGTGTCGGCGGCACCTGCCGCCGGCTATCTTGACGGCGTGAATCCGTCCCGAATTGCACGCAATCGAACGTGAAAGGAAGCCAGATGTCCTTCTTGCAGCTGAAATGGAGCGAATACAGCCGCCAGCCCAACCCGCCCCGGCGCTACAGCAGCGCGCGCGAGTTCGAGGCCGACTGGGTGAGTGGCCTGCGCCGTCGCCATGGCCTGTCGCAGGAGGCCCTGGCCAACCTGGCCGGGGTTTCGGTGACCACGGTGCAGAACTGGGAGAACCCGCAAAGCCGCAAGGCGATCGCTCCGCACAACCAGGACCGTCTGCGCGACATCGAGCGCGATCTGTGGATCGGCGCCCATGTCACCCTGATCGATCCCTGTCCGCCGCACATTCGCGCACTGTATGACCTGATGCGCGCCAACAAGGATGAAAGTGCCCAGGCCCTGGCCGAATACCTGATCGGCATGCTTGACCTGAAAGGCGGCGAACGCGCCCGCCTGCTGCACTGGGCGGGACTTGCCTACAGCATCGCCGACTCCGCCTCGGTGCGCGCCCGCGAACTGGAGGCTGCCGCCCTGGCGGCGCTGGGCGCGGACGATGCGCCGCTGGCGGCGGCGATCGAGAACGAGATTCTCGGCAGCCAGTTCGAGGATCTCATGCGTCTGCCGGAAGGCCCGGTGCGGCGCGAGAAGGGCTACCAGATCATGCTTGCATGCGATCGCCTGTTCGGACGCGATCCGCAGCCGGCCTACAAGTGGAATGCGCTGGAAGTCGCCTGCCGGGCGCCGCTGCCTCAGACCGAGATGCAGCGACTGATCGCTGACTTGGAGTCGCTGCTGGGCTCCGGCCGGGTGCGCCAGCGCATCCTCAACGAGACGCCCTACCAGGCGGCGCGCGCGGTGCTGGTCGCCCCGCAATCGATCAATTGAACACAGTCAGGGGACTCCGAGTGAAAAACTTCACGACGCATTTCAGCCTCCCCCGGCTGCTTCTGGGGGTGGGGCTTGCCATGCTGGTCATGGCTCCGGCGCAAGCCGCGCCGCAACCTGCCGCGACTGGGATTCAGCGTGCACCCCTGGCAGTGCCCGCCGCGAAGCAGGCGGATGCGATCCGGCTTGCCTGGGACCGGGTGGGCGCGCCGGTGCACGGCATCCAGACCACGGTATGAACCGTTTCTCTGCGCTTGGGCGCCGAGGCTGACCCGTGGATCTTCAGGCGAGTTCGATCCACACCGGCTGGTGGTCCGACGCGGCAGTTTCAGGGTCGGTCGCCATGCCGCTCAGACGTGGCGTCAGGTCTTCGCTCACGAACACGAAATCGAAGCAGCTCGGCGCATCCAGCCAGTCCACCTTGTGGATGCCGGCCGTGGGGGCGTGCGGCACGCCGGGATGGGTTACCTCCCAGGCATCACGCAGGACCGGGGTGTCGGCGTCGATCGGCGCCAGGATGCGCGCCCGCTCCGGCGCCGTGGCGGAAAAGTTCATGTCGCCGCACAGGATGGCCGAACCCGGTCGGGCGAACACAGAGAACGGGCCGCCGCCCCCTTCGTCCAGGCGGTGGACCCGCGCCTGGGCACAGGCTTCGGCATGCAGGGCGCGGATGGCGTCGATCTGGGCCTCGCGCTGGAGGCGGGAATAGTATTCGAGATGGGTGGTCATCACCCGCACCGGTCCGAATGGGGCTTCGATCACCGCCTCCAGCAGCATGCGCTGCATGCTCGGCACCCCGGCGTCGACCGGCCAGGGCAGGCGATGACGGAATACCTGGCCGATCGGCAGACGGGAAAAAAGTGCATTGCCGAAACGTTTGCGGCGACCATGGCTGGCGGGCAGGTCGGTGGCCGCGCCATAGATACCCTGATAGCCGGGCAGCATTCCGGCCAGGTCGGCCATGTCGTCCTCGCCGCGGCTGCCGGGCAGCTCGCTGAAATTGCGCGCCACCTCCTGCAGGCAGATAACATCGAATTCGCCATGGCGGCGGATCGTGTCGACGATGCGTTCGAGATCGACGCAGCCATCCATGCCGCGCCCCCATTGGATGTTCCAGGTCAAGAGTCGCATGGTCGGTTCAGCGTTTCGCTTCAGCGGAAATGGTGGATGTTCTGGCCCAGCATCTCCGGGGTGACCAGGGTGACCCCGCGTGCGGTGACATAGAAACGCTTGCGGTCTTCTTCCGGATCGATGCCGATGCTCATGTTGGGCGGGATCTGGCAGCCGCGGTCGATCACCACCTTCTTCAGCACTGCGCCCTGGCCGATGCGTACATCGGGCAGCACCACCGATTCTTCCAGGTAGGCGCCTTCCCGCACGTGTACATTGGAAAAGAGCACCGAACGGCGCACCACGGCACCGCTGATGATGCATCCGCCGGAAACCATCGAATCCACCGCCATGCCGCGCCGGTCTTCGTTGTCGAACACGAACTTGGCGGGCGGCAACTGTTCCTGATAGGTCCAGATCGGCCAGTCGCGGTCATACAGGTTCAGCTCCGGCGTGATGCTGGCGAGATCCAGGTTTGCTTCCCAGTAGGCATCCACCGTGCCGACATCGCGCCAGTAGGGCTTCTCGTCGTCGCGCCGGACGCAGCTTTCGTCGAAGCTGTGCGCGAAGATGCGGTAGCCGGCATCGATCAGGTGGGGAATGATGTCCTTGCCGAAGTCATGGTCGGAGTGCTTTTCATCGGCGTCGCGGATCAGCTGTTCGTAGAGGAACGAGGCGTTGAATACATAGATGCCCATCGAGCACAGTGCGATGTCCGGGTTGCCCGGAATCGGGGTGGGCTCGGCCGGCTTCTCGGTGAATGCGACCACGCGGCCCTTGTCGTTCACCGTCATCACCCCGAACGCGCCGGCCGCCTCGGTCACCGGCACCTCCATGCAGGCCACGGTCATGTCGGCGCCCTCGCGCACGTGTGCCGCCACCATGGCGCCGTAGTCCATCTTGTATACATGGTCGCCGGCCAGGATGAGAACGTATTCCGGCTTGTAGATGCGCAGGATGTCGAGGTTCTGGTAGACCGCGTCGGCGGTGCCCTGATACCACTTCTCCTCGTCCAGGCGCTGCTGTGCCGGTAGAAGTTCGACGAATTCGTTGAATTCGCCGCGCAGGAAACCCCAGCCGCGCTGGATGTGCTTGATCAGCGAGTGGGCCTTGTACTGGGTGACGACGCCAATGCGACGGATGCCCGAGTTCATGCAGTTCGACAGGGGGAAGTCGATGATCCGGAACTTGCCACCGAACTGCACCGCCGGCTTGGCGCGCCAGTCGGTGAGCTGCTTCAGCCGGCTGCCGCGCCCCCCCGCCAGAATCAGTGCCACGGTGTTCTTGGTCAGCAGGCTGACGAAGCGCTGGTATTCCTTGCTCATGCCATCAATCTCCGAGGTCGGGCGGGCGGGCGCGGGGGGGGTCCCCGGGCTGCCGCGCAAGCGGGTCGTGTGGACTCTAAGCGCCACACGTTAAGCCAATATTATCCCGAATCGATGCCGGCCGGCACGCCTCCTCCCGGCCGGGGGATGCCGTGCGGGCGGTGCGGATTCAGGCCGCGAGGGCAGCGCCCTTCAGACCGATGTCCGGGTCGGTGACGATATGCAATGGAAGCGCGCGCATCCAGCTGGAAAAACGGCCCTTGGCGTGGAATCCGGCCAGCAATCCGCCATCCTGCAGGATGGGCAGGATGCGCGGCGCGATGCCGCCGGCGATGTATACGCCGCCGCTGGCGCGACTGACCAGGGCCAGGTCGCCGGCGGTCTGGCCCAGGACACGGGCGAACAGCCGCAGCGCGGCCAAGGCGTCGGGGTCGGGCGGGCTGGCGAGGGCGGCGGCGCTGACCGCGGCTGCGGCGAGGGGGGGTGCGGCGCGACCGGTTTCTAGGCAACGGAAGCGGTACAGGGCTTCGATGCCGGGACCGGACAGGATGCGCTCGACCGATACCCGGCCGCCCAGTTCGGCCTGCATGAATGCCAGCAGGCGGACCTGTTCCGGGTCAAGCGGTGCGAAGCCGATGTGACCGCCTTCGCTGGGGTGGGCCTGCGGCCGGTCTTTGGCCGGGAAGCATTGCACGACGCCGAGGCCGGTGCCGGGCCCGAGGGCGAGACGGGGGCCGTCCGGATCGGGCCGGCCGACCTGGAGGGAGATCCGGTCGGCATCGCTAAGGGCGGCCAGGCCCAGACCCACGGCGGCGAAGTCGTTGATGAAGCGCAGCCTCGACAGGCCAAGCTCGGTGGCGAGGGCGTCGGCATCCAGACGCCAGTCCAGATTGGTGAAGGTGACCTGCCGGCCATCGGTCGGGCCCGCCACGGCGAGGCAGGCGCTGTCCGGCGTCGCAACCCCGGCCAGGCTGGCGAGATGGTGGCGGATGAGCCCGGCGAGGTGGCTGAATTCGGCGTTCAGGTAGGTGTGGCGGTGACTCAGTTCGACCCGGCCTGCAACACTCCAGGCCAGGGCCAGGCGGCAATGGGTACCGCCGATGTCGCCCGCCAGGACCGTGGTCAAGGCAGGGTTTCCCGGCCGTTGCCGGCGGCCAGGGTTTCGGCGCGAGCCATGTATTGGTCGGCTGTGGAGGCGTTGCTGGCGATGTGCACCACGCCCAGACGGGCCCGCACGCTGAAGTCACGGCCGCCCCAGTTGAACGGGCAGGCGGCGATGCTGTCGCGCAGGTTGTCGGCGATGCGCTCGGCGACACTGTCCGGGCAGGACTTGAGCAGGATGGCGAAGGACTGCTGCTCGACCCGCGCCAGGAGATCGCTTTCGCGCAGGCGGCTGTGCATGAGGCGGGCATACTGGCGCAGGGCCTCGTCGCTGGCGGCGGGGCCGGCGGCGGTGGCAATGGCCTCGATGTCGAGCAGGTCGATGTGCAGGTAGGACATCGGATTTTCCGCGGCGCGGTTGCCGAGCAGGGCCTTGGCCAGACGTTCCTCGATCACCGAGCGGTTGGGTAGGTTGGTCAGCGGGTCCTGGTTTTCATGCTGGCACTGCTGGCGCATGTTTTCACGCAGTTCGGTGATGTCGCGCAGACAGAGCACCGCCCCCTGGATCTCACCATGCTCGCCGCGCAGTGGCTGGCTGCGGCCTTCGATGTCGATTTCCAGGCCGGCGGCGTTGATCAGGCGGGCGCCGGGCGGCAGCGAGGCGATGCGTCCGGCGCGGGCGTCGTCGAGTATGCATTCGGACAGCGGCGCGCGGGTCTGGCGGTCGATGATGCGCAAGGCGTGGGGGGTCTGGTTGAGGGTGTCCGGGTCGGCGGCGAGCAGGGCGCGCGCGGCCGGATTGAGATATGCGACGCGACCGTGGGCATCGAAATGAAGGATGGCGTCGCTGATCGCCTCGACCAGGAATCCGGTCGCTTCGGCGTGGGCGAACAGCCGCCGTTCCAGTCGCCTGGCACGGCGAATCGAGAGCAGCGTGATGACCATGGCGACCAGCAGCGCGGCGACGGCGAACAGCGGCGACAGGCCGCCGGCCTGGAGGCCGGCAACGATGAGCATCAGCATGATCAGCAGTTGCAGGCCGAGGCCGCTGGCCAGGGTGTGGACGAGGGTCGGGCGGTTCATGGCGGTTCGGCTATGGAAAGGTGGGGTCGCCAGGGCGGTTAAATGAGTGGATCGTCGTGATTATCTTAAATTATCCCAGATTGTTCATTCGCCCCATAACGTGTGTCCCCTCCCTCAACGGGGGTACCCCATGCGGGGCATAAATGCCGCACTCGCACGATGAGCGGCTTTCGCCGCACCCCCATGTCTGCACGCCGGGGCTGGCGGCCGCGGCCGCCAGTTCGTCGGCACCGAGCCGGCACCATTCCTCGATCATTGCGGATGTCATCTCGACATGGCATTGCAGGCCGAGGTGCGGCCCGAGCACGAAGCCCTGCCGGGCACAATGTGCACTGGCGAGCAGGGGACGGGCGCCGTCGGGCAGGGTGAATGTTTCGCCATGCCAGTGAAAGGCCGGAAAGGTGGAGAGGCCGGGCAGCCAGGCAGCGGCCGCGTCGGGATCGACCACCTCCACCTCGCCCCAGCCGATTTCCTTGACCGGGTTGGGGCCGACCGTGGCGCCCAGCGCCCTGGCCAGCAGCTGGCCGCCCAGGCAGTGACCGAGCACCGGCACGCCGCGCTCGACCGCGTCGCGGATCAGCGCCAGCTCTGCGGCGATCCAGGGCAGGTCGTCGTTGACGCTCATCGGCCCGCCCATGAACACCAGTCCGGCCAGATCCCGTGCCGATTCGGGCAGTGGGTCGCCGTGATCGATGGCGACCAGTCGCCAGGGGCGACCGTGCCGTTCCAGCAGTGTGGCAAAATGGCCCGGACCTTCATGGGCGACGTGGCGGACGACGAGGATCGGGGGCATGGCGATTGGACGGCTGAACGGGTGGGTGGCAGGAGTGGTCATTGTAGGCATGATCCCGGGCTTTGCGGCGCAGGCCGCCAGTGTCGGACTGGGCGGCGTGATGGGTGGGGATCGCGCCCTGATCGCCATCGATGGCGCACCGGCGCGGGTGATGCGGGTGGGTGAGACGCGCCAGGGTGTGCGCTTGGTCGAGGTGCGTGCCAATGCGGTGGTGGTGGAGGTCGATAGGCAGCGGCGCGAGGTGCGCTTGGGCGGGCTGGTCAGCGGCGGCGCTGACGCCGGGGACGCCGCCGCTGAACGCGGCCGGGCGGTGCTGCTGGCCGACGGGCGGGGACATTTCACGGCCGATGCGCGGGTGAACGGCGTTCCGGTGGCCTTCCTGCTCGATACCGGGGCCAGTAGCGTGGCCCTGCCCCGGAGCGTGGCGACACGGGCCGGGGTCCGGCTCGAACAGGCCGGCCAGGTGCGGATCCAGACCGCCAACGGGCCTGCGCTAGCCCATCGGGTCATGCTCAACAGCGTACAGCTGGGCGGCATCACCCTGCACATGGTGGAGGCGGTGGTGCTGGAGGATGGCCGACTGCCGGTACCGCTGCTCGGCATGAGTTTCCTCAGCCGCACCGACCTGCGCCAGGAGGGCGGGCGCCTCACCCTGTTGCAGCGTTACTGATCTGCTTCGATCTCGCCATCCCGGTACAGCCAGTGGCCATCGAGCTGCTCGAAGCGGCTGGTTTCGTGCATGCGCTGGGCCCGGCCGTGGATCTTGTAGCGGGCGATGAACTCGACCACGGCGTACCCGGTGTCGAGGATTTCATGACGCACTATCGTCAATCCCAGCCACTTCGGTTTCGGTTCGGCATCGAGGTTGAGCTCGGTCGGCCGGCTGGCGGGGTGCCAGCTGGCGAGCAGATAGGCAGTGTCGCCGAGCACATATGCGGTATAGCGTGACCGCATGAGGGCCTCGGCATCCGCGGCTGGCGCGCCGGCGTGCAGCGGGCCACAGCATTCGGCATAGGGGCGCGGGCGGCCGCACGGGCAGTTCAGCGGGGTGGGTTTCGGCATGATGGGCGCAAGGGACAGGATTCACAGCCAGGCCGCGGCCGGCAGATGGTCTTGGCGTGGTGGACGATGAGGGCGTGGTATTCGTTGAACAGGCGTGTCTTTGCCGGCAGGCCTTGCTGGAAACCGGCCTGAAGCTCGGCATAAGGCTCGTCACCGCGGATTTCGCCCAGACGGCTGAACAACCGGCGGGTATAGGCGTCGATCACGAACACGGGCAGATCGAGGGCATAGAGCAGGATCGAATCGGCGGTCTCCTCGCCGATGCCGTGCACGGCCAGCAGGCGCTGGCGCAATGCTGGCAGCGGTGCAAGCTCGCGCAGCCGCTCCGGCGCCTCGGCCACCCCGTGCTCCGTCAGGAATTCGCACAATGCCTTGAGACGACGGACCTTGACGTTGTAGTAGCCGGCCGGGCGAATGTGTTCGGCCAGCGCGCTGTCGGGCAGGGCGAGCATAAGCGCCGGTGACAGGGCGCGCCCGGCGCGCAATGCGGCAATCGCCCGTTCGACGTTGCGCCAGGCGGTGTTCTGGGTCAGCACCGCGCCCACCATCACCTCGAACGGCGTTTCACCCGGCCACCAGCCTTGCGGGCCATAGGCGGCGAACAGACGGTCGTGGATGGCGTGCAGTCGACGGGTGTGCATGCGAGGCAGGGTGGCATGGAGTACGGACTATGATGACAGGAAGGAGTCCTGTCATGAAACTGCGTTTTCTCGGTGCCGCGCGCGAGGTTACTGGCTCCTGCCATCTGGTCGAATCGGGCGGGCTGCGCTTTCTGGTCGACTGCGGCCTGTTCCAGGGCGGGCGCGAGGCGGAGGCGAAGAACCGCCGCTTTCCAGACTTCGATCCGGAGTCGATCGCATTCGTTCTGCTCACCCATGCCCACATCGACCATTCCGGCCTGCTGCCGCGCCTGATCAATCTGGGGTTCAAGGGGCGGGTGTACTGTACCTCGGCCACTGCCGACCTGCTCGGGGTGATGCTTCCGGATGCCGCGCACATTCAGGAAAAGGAGGCGGAATGGGCGAACTATGCCATCCACAAGCGCCGCAAGCGGCTATCCGCTGCCGCCGAGCGGGCGCCCCTGTACACCGTGACGCAGGCCCAGGCGGCCCTGAAGCGGCTCGAACGGGTGGGCTATGACAAACCGGTGCGGCCGCATCCCCGGGTGCGGGTGGTGTTTCGCGACGCAGGCCACATCCTCGGTTCGAGCAGTCTCGAAATCTGGCTGAAGACCCGCGTCGGTGCAACGGCGCGGGAACGCAAGCTGGTGTTTTCCGGCGACTTGGGCATGCCGGCACGACCGTTGATGAACGATCCCGCGCCAGTGAGTGCCGCCGATTATCTGGTGGTGGAATCCACCTATGGCAACCGCTGCCACAAAACCCTGGCGCAGACCGTCGAGGAACTGGTGCATGCCATCCACGACACCCTGGTACGCAAGCATGGCAATGTGATCATCCCGGCCTTCGCGGTCGGTCGCACCCAGGAAATCCTGTACCTGCTGGTCGATCTCTACCGGCAGGGGCGGCTGCCTCGCCACATGGGCATTTTCGTCGATTCGCCGATGGCCACCGCCGCCACGGAAATCACCCTCAAGCATAGCCACATGCTCGATGCAGAGGCCCGTGAACTGCTGGCCTGGGGCCAGGGTGAGGGCCGGTCGCCGCTGATCCGCTTCACCGAAAGCGTGGAGGAATCGATGGCGCTCAACAAGATCAGCGAAGGCGCGGTCATCCTGTCTGCTTCCGGCATGTGCGAGGCGGGGCGGATCAAGCACCATCTTCGGTTCAATCTGCCGCGCCGGGAGTCGAGTGTGATCCTGTCCGGATTCCAGGCCGCCGGAACGCTCGGTCGTCGCCTGGTCGACGGTGCCCGCAGTGTGCGCCTGTTCCGCGAGGATGTGCCGGTACGGGCCGATCTGTATACCTTGGGCGGCCTTTCCGCGCACGCCGATCGTGAGGCGCTGCTGGCCTGGCTGGCCTGTTTCGATGCGCCGCCGCGTCGCACCTTCGTCGTGCATGGCGAGGAGAGCACAGCAGAGAGTTTCGCCGACGCCATCCGCATCCTGCTCGGCTGGTCGGTGGAGGTGCCCACGCCGGGCAGCGAACATCGCCTCGACGATTGAGCCCTGACGGAGAGGGTGTTGATGGTGCCCGGAGCCGGCACCACACAAGCCGCTTTTATCAATATTTCCGGACGGTTGTTGGGGATTCATTTGTGGTCCGCATGGGCTAGGCGGTAATTTACCGATCTAGGCAAGATAGCCGACGCAAGTTGCGCTCTCGGGGTTGTGTTCCGTGCTACACAGAATCTGTGTAGCACGGATATACAAGATTCTGTTTAACCCAGATTGTCCATTAGCCATTTTCCGAGAG
>CAZOZD010000028.1:8240-14025 GCA_964584195.1 uncultured Burkholderiales bacterium | reverse complement strand
CCTTCCCCCAATGGGGGAAGGGGTGAAAAATTCTCAATGGACAATCTGGGTTGAATGCAGATGCGGTTGTGCCGCCCGCTCATCGACCCGCATCGGCCATGCGCCGCACGGTGGCCAATATGCCGCGC
Source organism: uncultured Burkholderiales bacterium (assembly GCA_964584195.1). GTDB lineage: Bacteria > Pseudomonadota > Gammaproteobacteria > Burkholderiales > Thiobacillaceae > CAZOZD01. The sequence goes on along the minus strand of CAZOZD010000028.1, from coordinate 13,897 downwards.
CAGATGGCGACCTCTTCCTTTTCCAGGCCGGCGCGGGCGAAAAATCGGCGCAGCCGGGGCATCAGGCGTTTGGGGTGGGCGGGGTCGAGAAAGCCGATGGCGATCAGGCTTCGTTCCAGTTCACCGAGGACGCCTTCCACCTCCTCGTGGCGGGCGGTTTCGAACTCGGGCAGATCGAGAACGCGATCGGCGAGGCTTACGCGCAGCTCGTAGGCGAACACCTGCACCGCCTGGGCCAGGTTGAGCGAGCAGTAGTCCGGATTGCAAGGGATGTTGATGAGCCAGCGGCATTTCATGAGCTGCTCGTTGGACAGCCCATAGGTCTCCGAGCCGAACACGATCGCCACCTCGGCACCGCGGCCCGCCTCGGCCAGCAAGGCGGGCGCAGCCTGGCGTGGGGTATAGGCGGGGTGGGGCAGGTCACGCCGGCGCGAGGTGGTGGCCACCGCCAGGGTGACGCCGGCGAGCGCGGCGTCGAGGTCCGGCACCACCACGGAGGCCTCCAGCACATCGGCCGCGCCTGAGGCGAGCGCCCGGGCCTGGTCGTCGATGCCGCAACGCGGATCGACCCGGATGAGACGGGTAAGCCCCATGGTCTTCATGGCCCGCGCCGCGGCGCCCAGGTTGCCGGAATGGCTGGTCTCCACCAGCACCACCCGCACCCGGGCCAGCACATCGGCGGGCAGCGCTTGGCCCTTCACGTTAGAATCGGCGTCTGTCAATTCAATGCTCTTTCAGAAACCATGCATCCGATGCTGAATACGGCGGTGAAGGCCGCCCGGCGCGCCGGCGCCATCATCAACCGGGCGTCGAACGACCTCGACGCGCTCACCGTGCGCGCCAAGCAGGACAACGATTTCGTATCCGAGGTCGATCACAAGGCGGAGGAGGCGATCATCGATACCCTGCTGACCGCCTACCCAAAACACGCGATTCTAGCCGAGGAGTCCGGCATCACCGGCGAATCCGAGTTCCAGTGGGTGATCGACCCGCTCGACGGCACCACCAACTTCCTGCATGGCTTTCCCCAGTACGCCGTCTCCATCGCCCTGCTGCATCGTGGCCAACTCGACCAGGCGGTGGTGTATGACCCGGCGCGCAACGAGCTGTTCACCGCCAGCAAGGGCGCCGGCGCATTCCTCGACGGTCGCCGCATCCGCGTATCGAAGCGGGTGAAGCTCGCCGATGCGCTGATCGGCACCGGTTTCCCGTACCGCGACTTCACCCACCTCGACGCCTACACCGGCATGTTCCGCGATCTGGTGCAGAAGACCTCCGGCCTGCGCCGGCCGGGTTCGGCGGCACTCGACCTGGCCTGGCTGGCGGCCGGGCGCACCGACGGTTTCTTCGAGATCGGTCTCAACCCGTGGGACATCGCCGCCGGCTGTCTGCTCATCAAGGAAGCGGGGGGCCTGGTGACCGGATTCACCGGCGAGGAGGATTTCCTGCAGACCGGCCATGTGGTGGCCGGCACACCGAAGATATTCGCCCAACTCTTGCAGGTCATCACCCCGCATCTGACCCCGGCGCTACGCGGGCAGGCTACAGGGTGAGCGACCAGCTTAAAAAGTTGAAACGCCCAAAATCGGCAACCCCGCGCCAGGCTTCGCCTGGCACCCTCACCCTGCCCTCTCCCAAGGGGAGAGGGTGGATGTCGCGAAGCGGTGAGTGAGGGTAAACCATGCACAGCACGCGTTCCAACTGCGGAATTAGGATCACTGTTCCTCTTCGCTGGGCCGGTACTGCTCGGTCAGGCGACGCTGCACGTCGGGCGGCACCGGATCATGGCGCACCAGTTCCAGGGTGTATGAACCCTGGCCGCCGGTGAGCGCCTTGAGCCGGGCCTGAAAGTCATCCAGCTCGGCCAGCGGCGCCAGCGCCTCCAGCAGCATCATGCCGCCGCGCCCGGTCTCGCTGCCGGTGATCTGGCCGCGCCGGGTGGAAAGTTCGCCGGACACATCGCCGAAGGCCGACTCGGGCAGGGTCAGCTCCACCCGCACGATGGGCTCCAGGACGATGGGCCGGGCGCTGCGCATGGCCTCCTGGAATGCCTTCTTGCCGGCGGTGACGAATGCGATCTCCTTGCCGTCCACCGGATGGGTCTTGCCGTCGTACACGGTGACGCGGATGTCCTGCAGCGGGTAACCGGCCACGGAGCCCTGCGCCATGGCCTGGCGCACACCCTTTTCAACCGCCGGGATGAACACGCCCGGAATCACGCCGCCCTTCACTGCATCGACGAATTCGAAGCCGGTACCCCGCTCCAGGGGTTCCACACGCAGATACACCTCGCCGAACTGGCCGGCGCCGCCGGACTGCTTCTTGTGCCGGTGGTGCCCCTCGGCGGGGGCGAGAATGGTTTCCCGGTAGGGGATGCTGGGCGGATGGGTGTCCACTTCGAGGCGGAACTGCTCGCGCATCTTTTCCAGCACGCTGGCCAGATGCAGCTCGCCCAGGCCGCGGATGACCGCCTCGTGGGTGGCCGGGTCATGCTCGACCAACAGGCCGGGGTCCTCGGCGATGAGGCGATGCAGCACCTCGCCCAGCTTGCTCGCCTCGCCCTGCTTCTTCGGCCGCACCGCCAGGCCATACACCGCGTGCGGGAAATCCAGCGGCCGCATGTGGATCTGGTCATCCTCGGGGGCGTCGTGCAGCACGGCGTCAAAACCGAGCTCGTCCACCTTGGTCACCGCGCACAGGTCGCCGGGGTAGGCGGCCTCGATCTCGGTCAGCTGCTTGCCCTGCATGCGGTACAGGTGGCCAACCTTGAACGGCTTGCGGTTCGCGCCGATGTAGAGCGGACTGCCGGGCGTGACGGTGCCTTGATGGACACGGAAGGCGCAGATGCGGCCGACGTAGGGGTCCATCTCCACCTTGAACACATGCGCCAGCACATGCCGGTCCGGGTCCGGCTCGGCACGGAAGGGTTCGGCGGTCTCGCCCTCGCCGCGCACGAACAGGGGCGGGTTGCCCTCGCCCGGATGCGGCAGCAGGCGCTCGATCAGGTCGAGCAGCTCGCCCACGCCAGCGCCGGTGTGGGCCGAGACGAAACACACCGGCACCAGATGCCCTTCGCGCAGGGCCTGTTCGAGCGGCGCATGCAGCTCCTCGGCGGGGATGTCGCCTTCTTCCAGATAGCGGTTCATGGTCGCCTCATCGACCTCCACCACCTGGTCGATGAGCGCCCGGTGCGCCTCGCGCACGGACGAAAAGTCGGTTTCCTCGCCCTCCCGGCCGGGGTTGAAGTAACAATCCACCACCCGCGCGCCGGCCCCGGCGGGCAGGTTGACCGGCAGGCACTCGCGCCCGAAGGCGGCCTGGATCTCGGCCAGCAGGGCGGCCAGATCGATGTCCGGGGCGTCGATCTTGTTGACGATGATCATCCGGTCGAGCTTGCGCGTCTCGGCCCAGTGCATCATGCGCCGGGCGGTGTATTCGATGCCTTTCTGGGCATCGATCACCACCGCCACGGTATCCACGGCATCGAGCGCGCCCAGGGCCTGGCCCATGAAATCGGGATAGCCCGGGGTGTCGACCAGATGCACGCGCACGCCGTTGTGGACGAGGTTCGCCAGGGCCAGCTTGACCGAGTGCAGATGGGCTTTTTCCAGGGGATCGTAATCGCACACCGTATTGCCCTGCTCGATGCGGCCGGGCGCGGCAAGGACGCCGGCGCGGGCCAGCATGGTTTCGATCAGGGTGGTCTTGCCGGAGCCGCCGTGGCCGGTCAGTGCCAGGGTGCGGAGGTTGTCGATGCGTGGGTCGGACATTCGGGTTTCTTTCCAAGGGTGGGTTGCGTTCGCCAGTATAGGCATAAGCAAGGGGTTGAGCGGCTCAATCCTCCTCGTCGAGCAACTGTCCGGCAATGGCCCAGTTTGCGTCGGGCAACTCCTCGAATGCGATGTAGGTATAGCGGCGCGGTTTCAGGGCGATGCGTTCGAGGGTATCGGTGATCTCCTCGGCGATGCGTTTCTTCTGGTCGCGGTCGAGCGAGCCGGCGATCTTGATGGTGACCACGGGCATGGCGGTTCTCCTCGGTTCACAAAGCGGAATGGTCATTGTACTGGCCCGCCGCTTGACCGTATCCTTGCCCCCCATTACGCCCATTGTGAGCCCGCCATGATCCTGCTCGGCGTCAACATCGACCACGTCGCCACCCTGCGCCAGGCCCGCGGCACCCGTTTTCCCAGCCCCCTGCGTGCAGCGCTCGAAGCCGAGGCCGCCGGGGCCGACCTGATCACCCTGCATCTGCGCGAGGACCGCCGCCATATCCAGGATGCCGACGTGTATGCATTGCGACCGCTGTTGCAGACCCGCATGAACCTGGAGATGGCCATCACCCCCGAGATGATCGACATCGCCGTGCAGGTGCGGCCGCAGGATGTGTGCCTGGTGCCGGAGAGGCGCCAGGAACTGACCACCGAAGGCGGCCTCGATGTCGCCGGCCAGCTCGATGCGGTGCGCGATGCATGCGCCCGGTTGGGAGAGGCCGGCATCCGGGTGTCGCTGTTCATCGACGCCGACGAGACCCAGTTGCGCGCCGCACGGGCCGCCGGCGCGCCGGTGGTGGAGATCCACACCGGCCGATTCGCCGAGGCCGAAGGCGAGGAAGCCATGCGCGAGCTGGCCCGCATCCGCCAGGCTGTGGCCATCGGCCGCAGCCTGGGTCTCGCGGTCAACGCCGGCCATGGCCTGAACTACCACAATGTCCAGGCGATCGCCGCCCTTCCCGGCATCGAGGAGCTGAACATCGGCCATGCCATCGTCGCCGAGGCCCTGTTCTGCGGCTGGGCCCCGGCGGTGCGGGAGATGAAGCGCCTGATGCGCGAGGCCGCCTGAGCAGGGGCCTCGCGGCGCGGATCAGGCACTGGCGCGAGCCGCGATGAAATGCACCAGGAGCGGCACCGGCCGGCCGGTGCTACCCTTTTCCTTGCCCGATTTCCAGGCCGTGCCGGCGATGTCCAGGTGCGCCCAGGGGTATTTCCTGGCGAACCGGGACAGGAATGCGGCGGCGGTGATGGTGCCGGCCGGACGACCGCCGATGTTGGCGAGATCGGCGAAGTTGCTCTTCAGTTGTTCCTGATACTCGTCGAACAGCGGCAGCGGCCAGCAACGGTCCCAGGCCGCATCGCCCGCGGCCTGCACCTCGCGCACCAGGGCCTCGTCGTTACCGAGCAGACCACTGGTGACATGCCCCAGCGCAATCACGCAGGCCCCGGTGAGTGTGGCGATGTCCACCACTGCGGCCGGCTCGAAACGCTCGGCGTAGGTGAGCGCGTCGCACAGGATGAGGCGGCCCTCGGCATCGGTGTTGAGGATCTCGATGGTCTGCCCGGACATCGATGTGACGATGTCGCCCGGCTTGTTGGCGCGTCCCGAAGGCAGGTTCTCGCAGGCCGGGATCAGGCCGACCACATTGACCGGCAGACCGAGTTCAGCCACCGCGCGCAGGGTGCCGAGCACGGCGGCCGCGCCGCTCATGTCGTATTTCATCTCATCCATCTCGGCAGCCGGCTTGAGCGAGATGCCGCCGGAATCGAACGTGATGCCCTTGCCCACCAGCACCACCGGCTTGTCGCCCTTGCGGCCTTTTCTGTACTCGATCACGATGAAGCGGGGCGGCTCGTCGGAACCCTTGGCCACCGACAGCAAGGAGC
>CAZOZD010000028.1:0-8230 GCA_964584195.1 uncultured Burkholderiales bacterium | reverse complement strand
TTTCCTTTTCGTCCAACACCTTGACCTTGAGGCCATGCATCTTGGCCAGGTCCTGCGCGGTCCTGGCCAGATGCGAAGGGGTGCAATGGTTGCCGGGCAGGTTGCCCAGATCGCGCGCGAGCCGCATGCCGGCGGCGATGGCCGCGCCGCGCGCCACCGCCGCGTCGACCGCGGCGTCCTTCTTCGCAAGCATCACGATCAGACGCGCCGGACCGCGTTTCGGCGCCTTCTCGCTCTTGAGCGCATCGAAGCGATAAGCCACGTCCCCCGCCGCCAGCACCAGCTGTTCCGCGCGCCAGGCCGCATCGCGCCCGGCCACGGGAATCTCGGCGAGATGGCTGCCCGCCTCGGCAATATTGAGGCCGACGAGCGCCTTCGCCGCAGCGGTCGCCGCCTCGACGAAGGCCTTTTCCCTGACCTCGCCTTCCCGGCCCAGCCCCACCAGCAGGATGCGTTCGCAGGCCAGCTCCGGGGTGTACAGAATACGGGTGGAGCCGGCCTTGCCGTCGTGATCGCCAGACTTGAGCAGGGCTGCAATGCGGCCGCCGCTGGCCGCGTCGAGCGCGGCCGCGCTGGGGGCAAGACGCTGATCCTCATATATCCCGACCACCGCGCAGGGGGTACGCTGTTTGTCGGCGCGTTGCGCTTTTGTGCTAAATTCCACGACGGACTCCAGTTCGAAAATCGTTCATAACTCGTTCATGTTTCGTGAGATTGCCCCGCTCATCCGGGGCCATCGACTCGCGAATCAATCTTTCCAGCGCTTTCAGCAAAAGTCAAAAGTCAACGCATGCGCCTGCTGCACAAAGCGCTCGTCCGGGAGATGACCGCCACCAGCGCCCTGGCGCTGGTGGCATTGAGTGCGATCGCCCTGGTCATCCTGATCGTGCGCCTGATCGGCCAGGCCGCGCTGGGCAAGATCGATGGCGTTGCCATCCTGCCATTCATCGCCTTCGGCTATCTGCGCCTGATGCCGGTGCTGCTCTCGCTCTCCCTGTTCATGGGGGTGATCGTCACTCTCAGCCGCTACTGGCAGGACAGCGAGATGGTGATCTGGGCCTGTGCCGGCGTCAGCCCGGTACGCCTGCTGCGCCCCATCCTCGCATTCGCCCTGCCCATCGCCACGCTCATCGCCGTGCTCACCCTCGGCATCCTGCCCTGGGCGGCGGAACGCCATGCACACTACGAACGCCACCTGTCCGCGCAGCGCGAACTGGCCAGCCTGAGCCCCGGTGTATTCGTCGAGCAGGGACGCGGCCGGCGCACGTTCTTCGTCGAGGAGTTGATCGAGACCGGCCCCGAGGTGAAGAACATCTTCATCCAGTCCCAGGAAGGCGGCCGCACCGGCATCGTCGTCGCCAGCCGTGGCCACCTCAGCCGCAGCGAACACGGCACGCCTTATCTCACGCTGGAACAGGGCCGCCGCTATGAAGGCATGCCGGGCGCGGCCGACTACCGGGTGGTCGAATTCGAGCGTTACCGCTTCCGCCTCGAAGGCGCCGAGCCGATCGCCATCCACCTCCACACCCGCATGCTCCCCAGCGCCGAACTGCTGCGCGACCCCACGCCCAGGAATCAGTCCGAATGGGTCGGCCGCCTCGGTTACCCGCTGAGCGCGCTCATCCTGTCCCTCATGGCGCTACCACTGAGCCTCGCCAACCCGCGCTCCGGACGCACCCTGGGCATCCTGTTCGCGGTACTGGCCTACACCGTATACAACAACGTCTTCGGCCTCAGCCAAAGCTGGGTCGCCCAGGGCCGGCTGAGCGGCCCGGAGGCCCTGGGACTGGTGCACGGACTCGCCCTGGCGGTGCTGGCCGGCCTGTTCGCCTGGCGATTCGGCCGTTTCCGGCCCCGACGCGGAAAGACCGGCGGATGAACATCCTGTTCCGCTACCTCGCCGCCCGGCTCTTGCTCTCGATCGGCCTGGTCCTCCTGGCGCTCACCCTGCTGTTCACATTCATCGACCTGATCAGCGAGCTGGGCGACGTCCGCCCCCAGGGCTACACCACCGGTGTGGCCATGCTGTTCGTGCTGTTGCGCACCCCCAGCCGGCTGTTCGAGCTGATGCCCATCGCCGCCCTGGTCGGCGCCTTGCTCGCCCTCACCCGGCTCGCCGCCAGCTCCGAGTTCACGGTGATGCGCGCCTCCGGCCTGTCGCCGCGCCGCCTGCTGGCCTACCTCAGCGCGCTCGGCCTGCTCCTGGGCGGGCTCACCCTGTTGCTCGGCGAATACCTGGTGCCTCCCGGCGAACGCGCCGCCCAGCAACTCAAGCTGCGTGGCAAGGAACGCCTGGTGGCCGGCAGCTTCGAGTCCGGATTCTGGGCCAAGGACGGCCGGACCTTCATCAACATCCGCGAGCTGCACCCGGACGCCAGCCTGCGCGGCCTGAGCCTGTACGAATTCGACGCCGATTTCCATCTCGTCGTGGTACGCACCGCCGCCCACGGGCAATGGTCAAGCGCCGGCCACTGGCGGCTCACCGAAGTCAGCGAAACCCGCCTGGGACCGGGGGGTGTGCAGGTACGCACGCTGCCCGAACAGGAATGGCGCTCGGCCATCAATCCGGACCTGCTCTCGGCGTTGATGGTCAACCCGGAGCGGATGTCGATCGAACGCCTGCTGTCCTACATCCGCTACCTGCATGAAAACAAGCAGAAGGCCAACCGCTACGAGATCGCGCTGTGGGGCAAGCTGTTTTCCCCGCTCGCCCTGCCGGTGATGCTGTTCCTCGCCCTGCCCTTCGCCTACCAGCCGCCACGCGGGCAGGGCCTCGGCGGGCGGGTTCTGCTCGGCACCCTGATCGGCCTGGCGTTCTATCTGCTCAACCGCCTGTCCGGCCACGTCGGCCTGATCAACGACTGGCCGCCGCTGGGCAGCGCCCTGCTGCCCGTGGCCGTATTCGCCGCCGCCGCCGTACTTGCGCTCTGGCGGGTCGAAAGACGCTGAGCCTCAAGCGTCTCTGACCAAGCGCGTACCCGCCAGGCGGTCGTGCAGGAACTGCCGGTCGCGGTCCCACAAGGCCCACCAAAACCCGAACCCGAACAGGACCAGGCCGATCACCGCGAACAGATAGCGCTGCCAGGCGGTGCGCGCATCGATGAGTCCGCCATCGGCGCGCACCAGGCGAACGCGCCAGGTCTTCATGGCCAGGGTCTGGCCACCGCGACGCCAGAACCAGGTCAGATAGAGGCCCGCCACAAGCATGAGATAGAACTGGGTCAGACCGCGCGAGACCAGCGTCGGCGTGTCCGGCAGCAGGCCGACCACGACGAATCCGGACACGAACAGCACCGCCAGCAGCAGCATCAGTTCATAGACCATGCAGGCCAGGCGGCGCCCGAGGCCGGCCAGCGGCGCAGTGGGGATGACGGGAGCATCGGGCATGGCTGGACGGGAAACGGGAAACCGGAAACGGGAGGGATTATCCCGCATGCATGGACGGGAACATAGGGCGGCAATGGCCCGGTTTTCAGGCACGGTGTGATGATCCTGTCAAAGCACCCGAGGACAAAATCGAATTTCACTTTGCGCCTGGCCGGATTCGTGAATATAATCCGCAGTTCTTCCCTTGGCCACTCATGGCCATACATTGGTCGACGCATTGGAGCAAAGCATGTACGCGGTCATCCGGACTGGTGGCAAGCAATACAAGGTAGCCGCCGGTGGCAAACTGAAAGTGGAAAGCCTGCCGGCCGAAGTCGGCAGTGAAATCGAGATCAACGACGTTCTGATGGTCGCCGACGGCGACAACATCAAGATCGGCGCCCCGGTGGTGGCCGGTGCCAGCGTCAAGGCGACCGTGCTCGGCCATGGCCGTGGCGAGAAGGTGATGATCTTCAAGATGCGCCGGCGCAAGCACTACCGCAAGACCCAGGGCCATCGCCAGAACTACACCGAGATCCGCATCGACGGCATCTCGGCCTGAACACGAGGAGTCTGAACCATGGCACACAAAAAGGCAGGCGGCAGCTCACGTAACGGCCGCGATTCAAAGCCCAAGATGCTGGGTGTGAAGCGCTATGGCGGCCAGTTCGTCCCGGCCGGCAACATCCTGGTGCGTCAGCGCGGCACCCAGTTCCACCCCGGCCGCAATGTCGGCATGGGCAAGGACTACACGCTGTTCGCCCTGATCGACGGCACCGTCGAATACACCGTCAAGGGCCCCCTCAAGCGCCGCACGGTGAACGTGGTTCCGGCCCAGGCCTGACCCCCGGCCAGGCCTGCCCTCATCCCGGCCATCGCGACAGCCCTATCCACGGATAGGGCTGTTTGCTTTCCGAGTCCACGCCATGAAATTCATCGACGAAGCCCGCATCGAGGTCGCCGCCGGCGCGGGCGGTAACGGCTGCGTGTCGTTCCGGCGCGAAAAATTCATCCCGTTCGGCGGTCCGGACGGCGGTGACGGCGGTCGCGGCGGCAGCATCTGGGCGGTGGCCGACCGCAACATCAATACCCTCGTGGAGTACCGCTACACCCGTCACTTCCGTGCCCAGCGCGGCGAGAACGGTCGCGGCTCCGACTGCTACGGCAAGGGCGGCGAAGACCTCACCCTGCGGGTGCCGGTCGGCACTGTGGTGTTCGACGAGGACAGCGGCGAAACGCTGGCCGATCTTGCCGAGGACGGCCAGCGCGCCCTTTTGGCCCGCGGTGGCAAGGGCGGACTGGGCAACCTGCATTTCAAGTCCAGCACCAACCGCGCCCCAAGGCAGAGCACCCCCGGCGAAGCGGGGGAAAACCGCAACCTGCGTCTGGAGCTGCGCGTACTGGCCGACGTCGGCCTCTTGGGTCTGCCCAATGCCGGCAAATCCACCTTCATCCGCGCCGTATCCGCCGCCCGACCCAAGGTGGCCGACTATCCATTCACCACCCTGCATCCCAACCTCGGCGTGGTGCGGGTGGACATCGACCGCAGCTTCGTCATCGCCGACATTCCCGGCCTGATCGAGGGTGCCGCCGAAGGCCATGGCCTTGGCCATCAGTTCCTGCGCCACCTCGCCCGCACCCGGCTGCTGCTGCACATCGTCGACCTCGCCCCGTTCGATCCCGAGGCCGACCCGGTGCGGGACGCCCGCGCGATCGTCGAGGAACTGCGCAAGTACGACGAAACCCTGTACCACAAGCCGCGCTGGCTGGTGCTGAACAAACTCGACCTGATCCCCGAGGAAGAGCGCCAGGCCCGCATCGACGCATTCATCGCCGCCTACGCCTGGCAGGGCCCGGTGCATGCCATTTCAGCCATCCAGGGCGAAAACTGCCCGCCCCTCCTGTACGCCATCATGGACGAACTGGAGGCCCTCCGGCGCAGCGAGGAGGCACCCGAGTGAACTCCAACTCCGTGAACCCCTCGGTCATCGCCGAAGCCCTCCGCCTGGTGGTCAAGGTGGGCAGCAGCCTGGTCACCAACGACGGCCGCGGCCTCGACCACGCGCGGCTGGCCCGCTGGGCGGAACAGATCGCCGCGCTGGCGCGCCAGGGCCGGCAAGTGGTGCTGGTCTCCAGCGGCGCCATCGCCGAAGGCATCCAACGCCTGGGCTGGAGCAAACGCCCGCATGCATTGAATGAGCTCCAGGCCGCCGCCGCGGTCGGCCAGATGGGCCTGATCGAAGCCTACGAGCGCGGTTTTTCGGCACACGGACTGCGCTCCGCCCAGATCCTGCTCACCCACGCCGACCTCGCCGACCGCGAACGCTACCTCAATGCCCGCAGCACCCTGCGCACCCTGCTCGACCTCAACGTCATTCCCGTCATCAACGAAAACGACACCGTCACCACCGAAGAAATCAAGGTCGGCGACAACGACACCCTCGGCGCACTGGTCGCCAACCTGATCGAAGCCGACGCGCTCATCATCCTCACCGACCAGACCGGCCTGTACAGCGCCGACCCGCGCAAGCACCCCAACGCCGAATTCATCCACGAAGCCGTGGCCGGCGACCCCCGCCTGGAAGCCATGGCCGGCGGCGCCGGCACCGGCATCGGCACCGGCGGCATGCTCACCAAGATCCTCGCCGCCCGCCGCGCCGCGCGCAGCGGCGCCCACACCGTGATTGCCAGCGGCCGCGAAGACCGGGTACTGGAACGACTCGCCGCCGGGGAAGCCATCGGCACCCAGCTCGTCGCCCGCCAGGCACCACTCGCCGCGCGCCGGCAATGGCTGGCCGACCATCTCCAGGTCCGCGGCCGCCTAAACATCGATGCCGGCGCCGCCCGCGCCCTCACCGAACAGGGCAAAAGCCTGCTGCCGATCGGCGTGATCGAAGTGCAGGGCGAATTCCAGCGCGGCGAAGTGGTCGCATGCATCGACCCGGAAGGCCGCGACATCGCCCGCGGGCTCGCCAACTACAGCGCCGACGAGGCCCGCCGCATCGCCCGCCAGCCCAGCGGCCGGATCGAAGCCCTGCTCGGCTACATCGACGAGCCGGAAATGATCCACCGCGACAACCTGGTCCTGCTGTGATCCTGTCCAGCGCCCAGGCCGCCAGCGCCAGACCGAACGCCGCGGTCACCGCCATCGACGAACCATAACCGGCGCAGGAAAGCCCCGCCGCACTGCCCCCCGCGCAGGCCACCGCCGGCGGACGCCGTACCGGCTCCTCCGAATACACGCAAGGCACGCCGAATTTGCGCCCCGGCTGGCGCGGAAAACCATGCACGCGGCGCAGCCGCGCGCGCAGGCTCGCGGCCAGCGCATCCTGACGGGTGCGCGACAGATCCTCCAGCCGCACCCGGGTCGGGTCGACACGACCGCCCGCACCGCCCGAAACCGCAAGCGGAATACCCTGCGCACGGCAATGCACCACCATCGCCGCCTTGGCCCGCACCTGATCGATGCAGTCCAGCACCACATCGCACTCGGGCAGCAACACCGACACGTTCTCCGGGTCAACGAACGCCTCGACCGGATTCACCACGCAGTCAGGATGAATATCCCGCACCCGCGCCACCATGGCTTGCACCTTGGCCAGCCCCAGGGTGGACTCCAGGGCATGCGCCTGCCGGTTCAGATTGCTCTCGGCCACATGATCCAGATCAATGAGCGTCAGCCGCCCCACCCCGGAACGGGCCAGCACCTCCACCGCCCACGACCCGACGCCGCCGATGCCGACCACGCACACATGCGCCGCCGCCAGGCGATCGAGCCCGGCCTGCCCATACAGGCGCTCGATACCGGAAAAACGGCGGGAAACCGGGGTCAGGTCTTGCATTGACGCATCACCTTTTGTTCCAGCCGGCTGACAACATGTAGGGCAAAAGGACAATCCGGGTTAAGAATTCCGCAGTTGGAACGCGCGCTTCGCGCGCGTTCACCCTCACCCGCTGCTTTGCGTCGGTCTCTTCCAAAGGGAGAAGCAAAATCAACCCCATTGGGAGAGGCTGGGTGGGGGTGCCAGGCCAGGCCTGGCCTGGGTTTTCGCCATGTTTTGGCGTTTCAACTGTGTTTTTCAGGGTGAATCAGGGTGAGGGCGCGCTGGTTTCGGCGAAGCGCAGGGTGGTGCGCAGCACGCCTTCGAACAAGGTGTCGAAACCAATCTCGCCTTCGCCACGCCAGATGCGGAAACCGGGTTGTTCCTCCGGTTCGCTGGCGATGAAGCGCAGACGGCGGGTTTCCAGTGTCACCGCCATCGATACCCGGATGGGATAGTAGCCGTCGAGGAAACGGCGCATGTAGGGGCCGTTGCGCAGGGCCCAGTGGCCATCCGGCTCGCGTTTCAGCGCCTGGGTGACCCCGCTGACACAGATCTGGGCGTTCGCCTGGATGTCCTGCATCTGCACGCTGCTGTTTTCCACCCAGGCGCGACCGATGTTACGCACCGATTCGACCTGGAGCCCGCGCATCGTCGCGGCACCATAGACAATCTGCGCATCGGGGACCGGATCGAGATTTTCATGGCACTGGTGCATCCGTACCCAGCCGCTGACCAGGCTCTCCTCTTCCACGGTGAGGTGGTTGCGGAAGTGATGCACTGCGCGGCCGGGCGGGGTGGCCTCCAGGAAATGCAGTTCGCCCCGGTTGACGTCGGCGGCCGTGCGGGGGAACTCCGCCTCGCCGCTGTCGGCCGCCGCCGGGCCGCCGGCGAGCGCGAGGCCAAGCAGGATGTGGCCAAGCGGGAGGACGCCGGGATGGAAGCGCACGGGGCGATGCACGTTCAGCGCTTTTTCGGCGGCAGCAGGTCGGTGATGGTGCCTTCCGCCATCTCGGCGGCGAAGCAGATCGTTTCCGACAGGG
>CAZOZD010000027.1:0-14179 GCA_964584195.1 uncultured Burkholderiales bacterium | reverse complement strand
CGAGGATGGCGGAGGTGAACAGCCAGGGCGACATGTCCGGCCGGCCCCAGGGGCCATAGACCGTGAAGTAGCGCAGGCCGGTGGTGGGCAGGCCGTAGAGGTGGCTGTAGCTGTGCGCCATCAGTTCGTTGGCCTTCTTGCTGGCGGCGTACAGGCTCACCGGGTGGTCGACGTTGTCATGCACCGAGAAGGGCATGCGGGTGTTGGCACCGTACACGCTCGACGAGCTGGCATAGACGAAATGCTCCACACCGTTGTGGCGGCAGCCCTCGAGCAGGTTGCCAAAGCCGACCAGGTTGGTCTGGATGTAGGCGTGCGGATTCTTGAGGGAGTAGCGCACACCGGGCTGGGCAGCAAGGTTGACGACGCGGTTGAAGCGTTCGGCGGCGAACAGGTCCTCCATCGCCATGCGGTCGGCGATGTCGGCCTGGACGAAGCGGAAGTGGGCCATGGGCTTGAGCTCATCCAGCCGGGCCAGCTTCAGGCGTGGGTCATAGTAGTCGTTGAGGTTGTCCACGCCGACCACGGTGTCGCCCCGTTCGAGCAGTCGCTTCGCGACATGCATGCCGATGAAACCGGCCGCGCCGGTGATGAGTACCTTCATCCTGTTTCCTTTTCAGAGGCTCACAGCCAGCGTGAAAGCTGGGCGCGCAGAAGGGTGGCGGCGAGCAGGTTCTCGCTCGTCCATGGGTTGGAGTGGCCGTGATGGATCTCGACCCATCTTTCGAATGAATGGCGGGGCGAGAATCGCATGCCGCCCGGGTTCAGCTCGACCGGCTTGTTGGGATTGCCGGCCCAGGCCACCTCGCGCGGCTCCTCGGGACGGAACCAGTACAGGCGTACCACGAGTCCATTGCGCTGGGACTTCATACGCAGGCCGAGCACCCCGCTCGCCACGGCATCGCGCTCAGGCTCGGGCGACAGGCCGAGCTGGGCGGCCAGCTGGTCGGTGGCGTACACCCCTTCCTGGCGCTGGGCGCCGAACCAGTGATCGATCCGCTCCAGCCATTCGATGCGTGGCGCTTCGCCGAAGGCGATCAATTCGTCGCCGAGGACCAGTGCACCGCCGCCGGCATGCATCAATTCAAGCAGACGGTCGTGATGCCGTTCGATGGCGGCGGCGAGGCTGCCGGCACTGGCCATGTGCTCGATGAGCGCACTCACCCGGGCCTGGGTGAGATCGTGCAAGCGGGCGCGCTGGGTGGCGTTCCAGGCCGTCAAGGCCAGGGTGAATCCCTTGGTGACTTCGGCGCAAAGTGCGCGTACCCCGAGCGAGAGCGGGCATGGCACCCGATGGTGGCAGGCGATCAGGCCCCAGAGTTGGCCGGAGAGCACCACCGAAAGCGAAAACGAAGCCCCCACCTGCATGTTGTGCAGATACTGCATGTGCACCGGAGACACCGAGCGCAAGTCGGACCAGGTCTGGTCGACGACCTCGCCCTCGCCGATCAGCGCCACCGGCTCGGCGCCCACCTCGGGGATATGGCGGTAGGGGGTCTGGACGTAGAGCTGGCGGGCGTTTGCCGGGATGTCGCTGGCCGGAAAGCGCAGGCCGAGATAGCTGCCGTAGGCTCCCGAGCTGGCTTCGGCCACCACCTCGCCGGACCAGTCCGGGTGGAAGCGGTAGAGCATCACCCGGTCGTAGCCGGTGAGACCATGGATGACCTCGACCAGGTCGCTTTGCAGCACCGCGAAGCCGGCCTCGCTGTCGGGGGCGCGTAACAACCGGGCCTGATTCGCCACGGCGCGCGTGGTATCGGCGCCCCCCCAGTGCGCCGGTTCCATTTCCACCAGCCAGCCGTGCGGGTTGGTACTGAGGATCAGGTCGAGCTCGCCGCGCGGACCAGACAGGGCGGCATGCAGAAGCCGGCGCTGGCCGGGCCGCTCGGGCAATTCGGCCAACGCCACGCCCAGGCTGGCCAGCCATGCGCGGCCGTCCTGGTCGAGGACGGCGCGTGCCGCCTCGCCACAGTATTCGTGCAGGTTGGCGCTGGCATGGCCGATGCGGCCATCGCTGCTGCGGATATGTATGAGGGCGCCATGCGGCTGGATGGCGCCGGACAGGGCGAGCGCCTCCTGTTCGCAGTGACGGGTGAGTGCTTCGAGCGAGGCGGTCATGACGGCCGGATCAGGTCCTGGAATTGTTCGCGCGGCATGGGGCGATGGAAGAAATAGCCCTGCGCCACATGGCAACCCATCTCGCGCAGCAGGGCGGCCTGCTCGGCGGTCTCGACGCCTTCCGCCACTACTTCCAGATCGAGTGCCACAGCCATGCCCAGGATGGCCTTGGCGATGGCGTAATCCTCGCTGCGGCTGGTGAGGTCATCGATGAAGCTGCGGTCGATCTTCAGCTCGGCGAGCGGCAGGCGCTTGAGATAGTGCAGGTTGGAATAACCGGTGCCGAAATCATCCACCGAAAGTTCGAAGCCGAGCGCACGCAATGCGTTGAGAACTTCCAGGGTCTGGCTGGACAGATCGGTAAGGCTGCCTTCGGTGAGTTCGAGCGCGATCATCTCGGCCGGCACGGTGTGCCGCGCCAGGGCCTCGGCCATGCCTTGCGCCAGGGCGGGCTCGCGCAACTGGCGCGGCGACAGGTTGACCGAGACGCGGGGCGGACGGAGGCCGGCCTTGAGCCAGCGACCAAGGTCGGCGAGCACCTTGTCGAACAGCTGGCTGGAAATCTGCGAGATGAGACCGCAGTGTTCGGCGACCGGGATGAATTCGGCCGGCGAGATGGGGCCGAGCTGCGGCACATGCCAGCGCGCCAGGGCCTCGGCGCCGGTGATCTCGCCGTTGGCAAGGCAGATCTGGGGCTGGTACACCACATCGATGCCACCCTGCTGCAAGGCCAGGCGCAGGCCGGTCTCCAGGGTGAGCTGACGCAGGTTCTTGAGCCGCATCTCCTCGGCGAAGAACTGCAAGCGGTTCTTGCCTTCCTCCTTGGCCCGGTACATCGCCGTGTCGGCGTGCTTGATCAGGGTCTCGCTGTCCTGGCCGTCCTCCGGGAACACGCTGATGCCGACACTGGCGGAGATGAACAGGCTCTTGCCGCGCAGGTGGAATGAGGCCGACAGGTATTCGAGGATGCGCTGACCGATCACCTCGATCTCGGTGCTCTCGACCGGGTGCAGGATCACGGTGAATTCATCACCGCCCATGCGCGCCAGGGTGTCGGAGTCGCGCACGCACTGGTGCAGGCGTTGCGCGGCCTCCTTGAGCAGCTCGTCGCCAATGTCGTGACCCAGGGTGTCGTTGATGGTCTTGAAGTTGTCCAGGTCGATGAATATCACCGCCAGACGCTGCTTGGTGCGCTGCGCCTGGGCCAGGGCATGCTTCAAGCGGTCCATGAACAGCGGCCGGCTGCACAGGCCGGTCAGGTCGTCATGGGTGGCAAGGTACTCCATGCGGCGTTGCGAGTTCTTGATGTTGGTGATGTCGCTGAATATGGCGATGTAGTTGAGGACGCGGCCGTCGTCGTCGTAGACCGCGTTGATGGTCAGCCATTCGGGGTAGATCTCGCCGTTCTTGCGCCGGTTGAGGATCTCGCCCTGCCAGTAGCCATGCTCCTTGAGCGCGGACCACATGCCCTGGTAGAACTCCTTGGTCTGACGTCCCGAACGCAGAAGACTGACCGGCCGCCCCACGGCGTCATCGATGGTGTAGCCGGTGATGCGGGTGAATGCCTCGTTGACGGTGATGATGGTGCTGTCCGGCTCGGTGATGACGATGGCCTCGCCGGAACGGTCGAATACCTTTGCTGCGAGACGCAACTGCTCTTCGGCATGGCGGCGCTGGCTGACATCCTCGGCCAAGGCCACCACCGCCTCGACGGTGCCGTGCTCGTCCAGCACCGGTGTTGCCGAAACCTGAAGCCACACCTGCCCCTTGGCCAGATCGATGGCGCGATTGCGCTCCACACTGGCACGCACACGCATGGCCTCGAGGTCGATGTCGCGCAGCAACTCGCCCAGGCTGCCGGGGAACAGATGCATGTCGGTCTGGCCGGAAACCGCTTCCGGGTCCACTTCGAAGATCTCGCCGAAGCGGCGGTTGACAAACAGATAGCGACCGGCGGTGTCCTTCAGCGCCACCGCCGAGAATGCGTGATCGACGATGGCGCGCAGGCGCGTGGACTGGCTGGCGAGCAGGCGTTCGGCACGGGCGAGATCGGTGTTGTCGACCACCGCCAGAACCTGGCCGCGTACCTGGCCATTGTCATCCAGTGTCGGGGTGATGAATATCTTGTAGGTGTGGTCGGCATCGGACAGGGTGAATACGCGCCGCTCCTGGGCCTCGCTGGCCTGGCGCAGATGCTGGCCGAGACTGGCCAGGCAGTCAGGAAAGCGGATGCGTTCGGCGGACAGGCCGCTGACGAACTGCGGCATGTCGAAGCGGCGCTGGGCGGCGGTGTTGGCGCGGCGCACGCGCAGATCCTTGTCGAACACCAGGAGCGGAAACTCCAGGGTGTTGTACACGTTCTCGAAATCGGCGTTGGTGCTGGCGAGCTCGGCTGATTTGACCAGCATCTCCTCGTTGAGGCTGACCAGCTCCTCGTTGGCGGCCTGCAACTCCTCGTTGGTCGCCTCCAGTTCCTCGTTGGAGGCCTCCAGTTCCTCGTTGGCGGCCTGGGCCTCCTCGTTGAGTGCCTGCATCTCCTCGTTGGCGGCCGCCATCTCCTCGACGAGGTTCTGCATGTTCTCGCGCGCCGCGATCAGTTCCTGTTCCAGCGGCTGGATTTCGCCGCTGGCATCGCTGTCCGGGCGGGCGCGGCCCTTGGGGCTCGTCGCCATCGGCTCCAGGCAGATCAGGAACAGCTCGTCCGGTTGTCCCCGCCGCACCGGATGCACGACCACCCGGTAGCGCTTGTTGAGTGACTCCACCCGGGTACCGCGGCTGGCCACGGAGTCGCCGCGATGACGGGCGCGCAGCAGGGTGCCGACCAGATCGAGCTGGAGGTCCGGCACGATGAGCTTGTTGAGCTTGAGTTCGGGCTGGCCGGAGGGCAGGCTGACGAGACCTTCGAACTTGCCCTGGGTGTGGAGGATGTTGAGATCGGCGTCGACCAGGATGGCCGGGGGCAGGTAGCGTTCCAGCGCGGTATCGACGAACAGCTCGCGCGGGCTGCGCTCCAGCGTTGGCGCCGGGGTGGCGATCTGGCCCAGGCGGGCGCGCAGCACGTTGGTGGTGGGGCGGCCGTGGGCGCGCTTGCGGTACAGGCGCAGCTTGCGGTCGAGCGGCGAGAACAGGGCCTCCTGCTGGCTGGTGCTCTCCGATTTGCCGAGCAGCAGGATGCCGTCGTTGCCAAGTGCGAAATGAAGCACCGCCAGCACCTTGGCCTGGAGCTCGGCGTTGAAATAGATCAGTACGTTGCGGCACGACACCAGGTCGAGGTGGGCGAAGGGCGGGTCGTTGACCAGGTCGTGGCGGGAAAACACCACGCACTCGCGCAATGGGCTGGCGATCTCGTAATTGCCGGCGCGGATGGTGAAATAACGCTTGCGGAATTTCTCCGGCAGGCCCTGGATGGCCTCCACCGGATAGACGCCGGCGCGCGCCACGGTGACGGCATGGTCGTCGATGTCGGTGGCGAATACGACGACCTTGCTGTTGCCCCGCCCCAACTCGCGGTTCAGGTCATCGCAGATCATGGCCAGGGTGTAGGCCTCTTCGCCGGTGGCGCAGCCGGGCACCCACAACCGCACGTCTTCGTTCACGGGCTTGCGTACCAGGCGTTCGCGCAGGATGGGGGCGAGAGCGACGAATACGTCCAGATCGCGAAAGAAACTGGTCACCGAGATCATCAGTTCGCGGGTGAGCGCGTCGAGCTCGGCCGGCATTGATTCGGTCATGGCGAGATATGCCGACAGGCTGTCGGCGCCGACCTGGGCCATCCGCTTTTCCAGGCGACGGCCGAGGGTGGTCATCTTGTAGTCTGAAAAATCCAGGCCGGTCTTCTTGCGCACGGCATCGAGCAGACGTTCCAGATCACTGCCGGGCGGCAGGTGTGGGCGCGGGATGGGGGCGTCCTTGGGCAGAGTTTCTCCGGCCGCGAGGCGGCTCAGGGCGTGGGCGATGTCGGCCGGAACCAGGATGTGATCGATGACGCCGGCGCGGATGGCCGATTGCGGCATGCTCGGATATTTGGCGCTGTCCGGGCTCTGGGCGAAGGTGATGCCATCGGCAGCCTTGATGGCACGCACGCCTTCGGTGCCGTCGCTGCCGGTGCCGGACAGAACCACGCCGGCGCAGTGGCCATCCCGGCAATGGCGCGCCAGGGATTCGAAGAATGTGTTGATCGACGGCCGCGGCATGCTGCCTTCGACGGCGGACTCCAGGGCAATGCGGCCGTCACCGCCCATCACCGCGTTCCAGGCCGCCGGCGCCACCAGGATCTCGCCGGCGCGGGGTTGGTCGCCATCATGCAGTTCGCGCACATTGAGCCGCGTTTCCCGGCCGAGCAGGTCGACCAGCATGCTGCGGTGGCTGGGGGAGAGGTGTTGCAGGATGACGTAGGCGGCGTTGTCGTCCGGATCAAGTGCGCGGACCAAAGCGGAGAGGGCCTCCAGGCCGCCGGCCGAGGAGCCGACCCCGACCAGCAGCAGGCCGGTTGGTTCGACGGGCTGTGGCGGGTCGGCCCTGGAATCGGAGTCGGACGCCGGCGGGACGGGGGAGGCGGGCGCGCGGCGTTTCATGGCATCGGGGTGACGGATCGGGAAGAGGTGTCAGTTTAGGCCCGGAGAATGACGCCGATCAATCATTTTGCTCACCGCCATCGCCGCCGGCGGCAATCCGGCTCAGATCCTGGCTCAATGCGACACTGGCATCCGGATTGCCGAGCATGAAGCCGAAGAATTCGCGCGCCACGGCGAGAAAATAGTCGCGGCTCTTTTCCTGGGTGAACAGTTGCAGCAGACGGTCGACCACCGCCCGGTAGTGGTTGCCATCGCGGGGCAGGACGTGCATGCCAACGAGAAGCATGAGGGCGATGGTGGTGCGGTTCTGGATGGAGGCCTCGCTCAGGCCCTGTACCTGCAGGGCGTAGGTGTAATCGCTGATGGCGAGGTGCTCGGAGTCGTTCAGCGCACGCCCGCGGCAGATGCGGATCAGTTCGTCCAGATTCGAGTGCGGCGGCAGCTCGACCCGGATCTCGCCGCGTTGGTAGGCGCCGGCTTCGGCAAGCATGCGTACTGCATCCATGTCGCCGCACAGGAAGGGATGGAACTCGCGTCCGACCCGCCGGCACAGCTCGCTCGAGGCGGGGTCGGGCATGGTTTCGCGCACGGCGTCGACCGCCTGGCGATAGGCGGTGTTGTCGAGTTCGGCGTCCTTGAGCTGACCCAGGATGCAGCGCGCCAGGTGACTTTTCTTGTAGATCTCGGCGCGGCCATGGCCATGCTGTTCCAGGATGTCCTGGTAGGCGGCCAGTGCTTCGCTGAACCGGGCGTGCGAGTCCATGCGTACCGGTCAGCGATAGTCGACCAGCTCGGCCAGCGGCAGGCGCTGCTTGTCCGGCGCCGATTCGTCGCAATAGCCCAGGGCCAGCACCAGGGCGATCTCGTGCTCACCCTCGCGTACCTCCAGGATGCGCTTCACCTCGCCGGGCAGGAAGCCGCCGATGGCGCAGGAGTCGACCCCGACCGCGGTGGCGGCGGTCATCATGTTGGCGGCGGCGATGTGGCACTGGCTGATGCTCCAGGCCACGACGTCGGTGTTGGCGAAGAATGCGCGGTAGTTTTGCAGCGCCGGTGCGAACTGTTCGCCGGGATATTCACGTGCCAGAAGGCGCTGGGCGTACTCGGCGTCGGGGGCCAGTTCGGCCACCTTGGCAAGGATGACGATCAGGGCGCTGGCGCCGTCCTCGTAGTCCTCCACCAGCTGGATCTGCCACGCCGCCGACCTGGGCTTGGCCGAATGAGGCGGCCTGCATGGCGCGCAGGCGGTCGGCATCGCGCAGCACCACGAACTTCCAGTGTTCGAGGCCGAACGAGGAGGGCGACAGACGACCGGCCTCGAGGATGAATTCGAGATCGGCGGCCGGCAGGTCGCGCCCGGCCTGGAAACGGTGACAGGCAAAGCGGCGACGGAACAGATCGAGCAATGTGGCAGACATGGATGCAGTCGGGCTGAAACGGGATGCGGCGATTGTAGAGCCCTTTGCGCCGGGCGGCACGCCCGATTCCGCATCGTCCCGCCCGGAACACCCCGCGCCCCGGACGGAACCGGGCTCAGAACAGCATTTCCACGCCCAGGCCCGCGCCCCAGCTGCGGCGGCGGGCGGGATCGGTGTCCTCGCGCGGCCAGAAATGGCCGACACTCAGCTCGCCCAGCAGCCAGTCGCGGTGGATGGCCTGCCGCCAGCTGGCGCGCAGGCCGTATTCACGCACGGCATGCCGGGCGTCGGTCTCGCCATGCACCAGGGCCTCCAGGGCGAGCCGACGCAAGGGGCCTAGATCGCGCTCGACCACGATATTGGCCGACCAGGCGAGGCCGCGCGAATGTTCGGAGAATGTGCCGGCGAGGTTGCCGAGCAGGGCATGGCGTTTGTCGAGTGCGTGGCGGTAAGCGAGCGCCGTGGTCGACCCGAAGCCCTGCTCGTTTTCCCAGAACAGGGTCTCGCGAAACTCCAGGGCTTGTGTGTCCCCCTGCCATTCCCGGCGGTAACGGGCCTGGGCATAGGGGTCGAATCCACCCTTGAGGCCGGCGCGCAGGTCGATCCGCTCTCCCAGTCCGAGGCCGAGGCCGGCGAAACCGGCCTGCTCGGACGGACGTCGCTCGGCCAGCATGCGTTGCTGGCGGGTGAATGCCTCGGGGGTCTCGCTCACCAGTTCGCGGGCATTGTCCTGGCCGAAGAACAGATAGGCTTGCCGGCGCAGATTGGGCAGGCGGAACACCGCGCGCAGGCGGGTGTTTGCATCCCAGCCCGTGTCCTCGCGCCAGTGCGTGTCCAGCGACAGGCGGGCATTGGCAACCTGGCCGCCCGCCTCGAACGGGTGATCGCCGAACAGGCCATCGACGCGACGCGCCAGCCATTCCGTGCCCTGTCGCAAACTCACCCGGCTGCTGGCCAGCCAGCGCGGCGTGTCGTCGTGGCCTTCGGAAACGGCATCGATCTCCAGCGCCTTGCCGATGGGGCCGGCCACGCTCGCCACGGGTGCCTCGTTCGCCCGTGCCGGCCCGGCCAGACAGGCGATTGCGAATGCGGTGAGTGTGAGCGCCCCCAGGGCCGGGCTGTACCCAACCCGCCCCCCCGAGGGGGGGAGAAACACTTGGGGTGGCCCGGCGTGTTTATCATGAGGATGGAAGGTGAGGTCATGCCGGCAGTATAGGCCGGCCACTCATTCCGCGCCGCGCCGGGTGAACTGGGCCAGCCGGAAACCCATCAGCCAGAGCGCGGCGAAATAGACCGTGGCGCCGCCGACGACCAGTGCGGCGAGATGCGCGGCGCGGGTCTCGAAGCCATAGGCCAGCCATTGTGCCTCCGCACCCATGCCGAACCAGAGTGTGATTGCCATCGCCGTGAGCGCCAGCGCCAGGCGCAGCATGAATCCGTGCCAGCCCGGCTGGGGCTGGAAGATCGCCTGGCGGCGCAGCTGCCAGTACAGGATGCCGGCATTGATGCAGGCGCCCAGGCCGATCGCCAGGGCCAGCCCGGCGTGCTTGAGGTGCCATACGAATGCCAGGTTCATGGCCTGGGTGGCGAGCAGGGTGAATAGCGCGATCTTGACCGGGGTCTTGATGTCCTGGCGGGCATAGAAGCCGGGCGCGAGCACCTTCACCAGGATCAGGCCGACGAGTCCCACGCTGTAGGCCACCAGGGCGAGCCGGGTCATCTCCACGTCGCGGGCGGTGAATGCGCCGTAGTGGAACAGGGTGGCGATCAGCGGCACCGCCAGTATCCCCAGGGCCACCGCGGCCGGCGCCGCCAGGAGCAGGGTCATGCGCAGGCCCCAGTCGAGCAGGCGGGAATATTCGCCGGGGTGGTCGTCGGCGTAATGTTTGGCCAGGGAAGGCAGCAGCAGGGTGCCCAGCGCCACGCCCAGCATGCCGGCGGGAAACTCCATCAGGCGGTCGGCGTAATACAGCCAGGACACGCTGCCGCTCTCCAGGAATGAGGCGAATATGGTGTTGATGATCAGACTCACCTGCGCCACCGATACGCCCAGCGCGGCCGGCCCCATCAGCTTGAGGATGCGCCGCACGCCCTCGTCGCGCGGCTGCCAGTCCCAGCGCGGCAGCATGCCCAGCCGCCTGAGCGCCGCGAGTTGCAGGCCGAGCTGCAACACCCCGCCCAGGAAGGCACCCCAGGCCAGGGCCAGCACCGGCGGGTCGAACCAGGGCGCGGCCACCGCCGCCGCCAGGATCATGGCGACATTGAGCAGCACCGGCGTGAACGCGGGCACCATGAACCGGCTCCAGGTGTTGAGGATGCCGGCCGCAAGCGCGGTGAGCGAGATGAACAGGATGTACGGGAATACGATGCGGGTGAGCTCGACGGTGAGCGCGAAGGTCGAAGGGCTGGCCGTGAAGCCGGGTGCGGAGACCAGCACGATCAGGGGCGCGGCCAGCACCCCCAGCGCGGTCACGCCCAGGAGCACGACCAGCAGCAGGGTCGCCACGCGGTCGACGAGTACCCTGGTGGCGGCCTCGCCGCGCCGGTTGCGGTATTCCGCCAGCACCGGCACGAAGGCTTGCGAGAATGCACCTTCGGCGAACAGGCGACGCAACAGGTTGGGCAGCTTGAATGCGACGAAGAATGCGTCGGTGAGCGCGCCGGCACCGAACACCCGGGCGATGATGGCGTCGCGCACGAAGCCGAGCACCCTGGAGAGCAGGGTCATGGAGCTGATGGAAGCGAAGGCGCGCAGCAGGTTCATCGTGGCGGGGCCGGTCAGGCGCATGCGCGGCCGGGCGTGGCGTGAAAACGTCGCATGTTAGCCAAAGCCCGGCGCCGAGGTAAGTTGTCTTTGCCACTAAATCAATGGCCGGGTTAAGATTTTTTGACTAGATATGGGCAAGGAGCGCGCATGAACGCAAAGTTGAAGGCCATCGCCGGGGCCTGGCGGAAAAAATCGCTGCAGACGATCACCGGAGTCGGCCTCGTCGCGGTCGCCGGGGTGCTGGTCATGGATTCATTGCACTGGGGCGGACTGTGGAGTGGCGAACCGGTGGCGCGGGTCCATGCCGCCGCTCCTTCGAAAGCGGTGGCGGAGGGCGTCGCGGAAGCACCGCCGGCAAGCTCCCCCACGATGACCGTCCGGGCCCCGGACACCCCGCGCCGCGCCGCGCCGGTCACGGCCACGCCGGCATCCACCGCAGCCGAGGCCGGCGGCGAAGCCACCCCGGCCGGCCATGCCGGCGGCGCGGCGACCACGCCCGAGACACCCGGGCACGCGCTTGACCACGCACTCGACCGTATGGCCGCCACGGGTCCCCGCTGCCCGATCGGGCTCGACCTGGATACACCCCAGGGCCTGTTCCCTCCCGTCGCCATGATGCTGGCGGCCTGTGCCAGCACCGATCAGTTGCTGCGCAGTCTGGGCCAGCAAGTCAGCCGCATGTGAGCCCACGCATCGGCCTCCGACCATGAGCGACATTCTCGTCCTCTATTACAGCCAGCACGGCGCGGTGCGGCAGCTGGCCAACCACATCGCCCACGGCATCGAATCGGTGCCGGGGGCGCGCGCCCGGGTGCGTACCGTGCCCCGTGTGCACACCGAGTCTGACGCCCCGGCCCGCCTCGTGCCGGATCAGGGTGCGCCTTACGCCAGTTTGGCCGATCTGGAGGAGTGCGTCGGTCTGGCGCTTGGCTCGCCCACCCGCTTCGGCAACATGGCGGCGGCGATGAAACACTTCATCGATGGCAGCTCCGGCCTGTGGGCCCAAGGGGCACTGGCCGGCAAGCCGGCCTGCGTGTTCACCTCCAGCGCCAGCCTGCACGGCGGCCAGGAAGCCACCCTGCTCAGCATGATGCTGCCCTTGCTGCACCACGGCATGGTGCTCATCGGCCTGCCGTACCGTCATCCCGAACTCAGCACTACCCGCTCCGGCGGAACGCCCTATGGCGCCAGTCACTTCGCCGGCGCCGACGGCGGCGAGCCGGTGACCGAGGCGGAGCGGGCACTCGCTTTCGCCCAGGGCCAACGCCTGGCGCGGATCGCACTGCGGCTGGCGGACTGGGACGATGTCTGAGACCGGCGCCGAGGCGCGTCGCTTCGCGCGCGCTCAATTCAACGGCGTGCTCTCGACCCTGTCGCGCCGGCTGGAAGGCTTTCCATTCGGGTCGGTGGCGCCCTTCGTGCTCGACCACGCCGGGCGACCGCTGATCCTGATCTCCGAGATCGCCGAACACACCCGCAACATCGACGCCGATCCGCGTGTATCCCTGATCGTGCAACCCTACAGCCCGGACATGCAAGTCACCGGCCGGGTGACCGTGCTCGGCCAGGCCGTGCGGATGGCTGACAAGGCCGTGCTCGGCGCGCGCTACCTGCGCCATTTTCCCCAGGCGGAAGGCTATTTCGCCATGCACGACTTTCACCTGTATCGCATCGAGCCGGTCAAGGTACGCTGGATCGGCGGTTTCGGCCGCATCCACTGGGTGGAGCCCGAGGCCTGGCATTGTGACGCGGGTGAACTGGAGGGCGCCGAGGCGGACATCCTCGAACACATGAACGCCGATCATCGCGACACATTGCGGGCCTATGTCGCAAAGGCGCGGGGGAGCGAACCCGAGACGGCACAGATGATCGGCATCGACCCGGACGGCTTCGATCTGCGCGCCGATGGCGGGATGGTACGGATCGAGTTCGATGCGCCGGTGCGCGATGCCGAATCTGCGCGTGCGGCGCTGGTGGACTTGGCGCGGCAGGCGCGCGCATGACCGCGGCGCGGGCGCAGTGGCTTGCACAGGGACTCGCCAGTGCCAGCCTGATCGCGCTCATCCTGCTCGGCCTGGCCTGGGAGCTGTGGCTCGCGCCATTGCGCCCGGGCGGTTCCTGGTTGGTGCTGAAGGTGCTGCCCCTGCTGCTGCCGCTGTTCGGCATCCTGCATGGACGCCTGTACACCTATCGCTGGTCTACCCTGCTCATCCAGCTCTATTTCGCCGAAGGCCTGATGCGGTCGGTCACCGAATCGGGCCTTGCCGCGTGGCTGGCGGTCATCGAGGTCATCCTCGCGGTCACGTTCTTCACCGCCGCAGCCCTATTCATCCGCGTCCGGCGCAAGGCCGGAAACTGATCGCGATCAATGCCGCGCAAGCCCGCACGGTCCATCATGGTTTGACGATATTATTATCTACTTATAAACTGCGGCCCGGTATTCGCAAGGAGTCAACATGTACAACCACGTGCACTTCAAGTTTCTGCCCATGTCTTCACGGGTGTTGTTCACCATGGTGCTGCTCGTGTTCGGCCTCGGCTACCTGTTCGCCATGATCCAGGTGTGGGGCTCGCATGCCGGCAAGGACGGCGAACCGATGCTCACCGCCAGGGACCTGATGATCTCCTACGGCGGCAATACGGAAGGCACGCGCATGGAATCGGCCCTGCGCAGCTCGATGGCTGACATGGCGCCGGAGGACGAGAAGAACGTGATCTTCGACTGGCTGCACCGTGGTGCGCCGGAAGACGAATTCCAGGCCAAGATCGACCCCATCCTGCAAACCTATTGCGTCGCCTGCCACAACCCGGGTGCCAACCCGCACCTGCCCGACCTGTCCACCCCGGCCGGCGTTGCCAAGGTCACCGCCCAGGATACCGGCATGAACCTGCACACCCTGGTCCGGGTGTCGCACATCCACCTGTTCTCCATCACATTCATCTTCTTCATCGTCGGTTACATCTTCACCCACGCCTACGTGCGCCCGACCTGGCTGAAATGCGTGCTGATCGCGGCGCCCTTCCTGATGCTGATCACCGACGTGGCTTCCTGGTACCTGACCAAGGTCTGGGAGGGCTTCGCCTGGGTGGTGATCGGCAGTGGCGGCATCATGGGCATCTCGTTCGCCGCCATGTGGTTCATCTCGATGTACCAGATCTGGTTTTTCAAGCCATCCCAGGAGCTGATCGAGAAAGCGGGCAAGATTCCCTGTCTGCACGGCAAGGCGGACTGAGACGGCCCCGTTCACCCGCGACTCGGCCGAACCGCCGCAAGGCGTCGAGGCCGTTCCGGCCAAGGCCGA
>CAZOZD010000026.1:0-14535 GCA_964584195.1 uncultured Burkholderiales bacterium | reverse complement strand
CACCGGCGAACGCGGGTGTCGAATCACTTGATTTACCTGGTGTCCGGGGACGATTCCGGATCTTTTCGAGGCGGCCTTTAGGCCACGTTATTGACACGCAAGCAAAGGTATCGCGGATGGATGTTTGGGGTCAGTTTCTACTCTTCGTATACCTCGTGCCGCCGGTCCTCGTGTTCGCCGGGGCATGGGGCGCTCGTTTTGTCGCCCAGCGATTTGGCAAGCACCTGGGCTGGCTTCCGGCGCTGGGGATCGGTGTGCTGCTGTTTGTCGGCAGCCTCATCGCGTATGTTCTCAGTTTGCCGGAGAGCTGGTAAGGCCGGCACCGCCCGCAAGGACAGCGCTGGCCGCACTCAGAAGCTGTAATTGACCCCGACATACAACGAGCGGCCTGGCCCGGGTACCGGCGTGCCCCAGTCCGGGATCACGCCGTAAGGCGATGAGGTGCTGGCGCTGATGGCGGCCATCGTCGTGCCCTGGCCGAGGTAGGCGCCGCCCAGGGGCTGGTCATGGCGGCGGTCGAACAGGTTTTCGATGCCGAAGTCGATACGGGCCTGTTTCCATTCGTAACTGGCGCGCCAGTTGAACAGGCTGAAGCCGTCCGTCCGCATCTCGTTGCGCATGCTGGATCGGTCCTCCTTGCCGGCCACGAACACGCCTTCCAGGGTCTGGCTCCAGGCGCCGCGTTTCTGGGTCAGCGCCAGCTTGCCGTTCAAGGGCATGAGGTTGTACAGAGCGTCGCCGCTGGCGCGGTTCTTGCCGTCGACGTGGCTCAGCAGGCCGCTGAGGATGAAGTCGCCGTGGGCGGTGTCGGACGCCAGCCGGGCAAAGCCGGACAGGTCGATGCCGTACAGGCGGGCGGGTTGGTTGACGTAGCGGAGCACGGTGAACTGGTCGGTCAGAGGCGACGTGCGGGGCGTGTTGGTGGCGGAGTTCCACTGCACCGCGTCGATGTAATCCTTCACCCGGGTGTAATGAGGGCTGGCCTTGATGCCCCAGGCCTGGCGATCGGCGGCGTGCCAGTGGGCGGATAGGCTCAGGGTATGGGCCACTTCGGGCTTGAGGTCGGGATTGCCGACATAGCCGTTGCCGTCGCCGACGAAGTTGTTCATGAGTGCGGCCATCTGCCAGGTCGACCAGGCATAGCGTTCATACAGGTTGGGTGAACGGGTCTTCTGCGCCAGGCCGAACTCGTAGCTCTGGCGCTCGTCGGCCTTGAGCCGGGCGAGGGCGGTGAAATCGAGGTTGTGGTCGGTGCGGCGCCGGTCGATGGTGTTGAATGCGATCGCATCGCGGTTCTGGTTGCCGGCATCCATGCCGGCGGGCAGCGCGACCGGGAAGCCGGCGTTGTTGTAGCCGTGTACCGTCGCGGCGTTGGTCGTCACCGTTTCATGGCGCAGGCCGATGAGGCCGCTCCAGCGCGCGTTCAGTACCGTCTCCCACTCGCCGAACAGGGCGTGGCGGTCGCGTCGGCCATCGCGCAGGTTCCAGAACGTGTTCGGCCACATGCCGGCACCGGACGCCGGCCACCAGTCATCCAGGCGGTAGGCCAGGTATTCGGCGCCCAGGCGCAGGGTGTCGTGGTCTGGCAGGGCGATCTCGCCCTTGAGGTTCAGGCCGTTGCTGCGGCTGGCGGTGTACATGGGCATGCCGGCCGCACAGGTGGCGCCCATCGCGCCGCAGTCGGCGGGTTGAAGATTGGCATGGCCGCCGCTGGCCGGGCCGTACCAGAATCGCTTGTCGGCGCCGAAATCCATGGCGTGGTCGGTCTTTTCATGCCAGGCGCGCGCCCTGAGCACGCCCCAGCCGAACAGTCCCTCATAGCCCAGATTGAGCTGGTCGCTTGCGTTTTTCGTCATGTCCATGCGCTGGTTGACGAAGTTCTCGAACGGGATGTCCTGGCGGGAATAGACAAAATCGATCAGGTGTTCACCGCTCTTGAGGGCCAGGCCGAGCGACTGGTTGGTGGTCTCATACGCGGTCGAACCGATCTCGTCGAGCGCCAGGGTGTGGCCGGCGCGGCCGGTATGGGGGGCCTTTTGCGCGCTGGTGAATGCCGTGTCGGTGCGGTATAGGCGGTCCTTGAAATCGCCTCCCGCCTTGAGATTGCCCGAACGCGCAGTGGCGCCGCTGTAGCGCAGGCTGAGGTTCTCGCCGGCCAGGTTCAGCCGGGCGTTCAGGCCGCGCCCATCGCCGTTGCTGCGATAGAAGCCACCGATCTCGCCTTCGGTGATGAGGCCGCTGCCGGCCGGGGCGAATACGGGGCGGGCCGATTCCACGACGATGGTGCCGGCGAGGCTGTCGCCGCCGAGGCTCACCGGGGTGACACCGGCATGCACGCGCAGGTTTTCCACCCGGCTGGGGTCGATGTAGGACAGGGCCGGGTTCATGTGGTTGGGGCAGGCGGCCATCAGGTCCATGCCATCGACCTGGATGCGGATGCGGTCGTCGGCCAGGCCACGCAGGACCGGCAGGCTGGACACTCCGCCGCCGGTCTGCAAGGCCAGGCCGGGCACATCGCGCAACAGGCGGGCAGTGTCGCTGCTGGCGGGTGCGCCGACCCGGACCGCCTCGCCCGCCAGCCGGGTGGTGAACAGGCCGAATGCGTGGGGGCGGGGTGCGCTGACCACCAGCTCGCCCAGGTCGAAGCTGGGGCTGGTTGCGGCGAACGCGCCACCGCTCCAGGCGGCGAGCACGGTCAGCGTGAGCAGGCGGGGGGGAAAGCGGGCAGGGGTACGTGGATGCATGGTGAGGCGTCTGGATGATCAAAAAAATCCCCTCGCGGAGGAGGGGTGAAAGCACGCAAACAACGATGGATTGCATGGAAGCCCGATCATGCTAGTTCGATGTCGGCCGGGCCGGAATGCGGCATATTGTCGCGGTCGGCTGCGCGCCGGCGGCTGGGTTAGAATCGCCGCATTCGGTCAACGCACGGCGCGCACGTGGAAAAGCACAAGGTCAAGGAATTCATGCTGGGGTTGCAGACGCTCATCGTCGAGCGTATGGAGTCCCTCGACGGCGGACGTTTCCGCACCGATGCCTGGGAACGGCCGGGCGGGGGTGGCGGCATCACCCGCCTGATCGAGGCGGGCGACCTGCTGGAGCGTGGCGGGGTCAATTTCTCCCACGTCACGGGCGACCGCCTGCCACCCTCCGCAAGCGCCCACCGCCCCGAGCTGGCCGGGCGCGCCTGGGAGGCGATGGGGGTGTCTCTGGTCATGCATCCGCGCAACCCGCACGCCCCGACCAGTCACATGAACGTGCGCTTCTTCATCGCCGAGAAGGCGGGCGAGGCTCCGGTGTGGTGGTTCGGCGGCGGCATGGACCTCACCCCATACTACGGCTACGAGGAGGATGCGCGTCACTTCCACGCCTGCTGCCACAAGGCACTGGCCCCGTTCGGCGCCGGCTACTATCCGAAGTACAAGGCCTGGTGTGACGACTATTTCTTTCTCAAGCACCGCAACGAGCCACGCGGCGTAGGCGGCCTGTTCTTCGACGATCTCAATGCAGCCAGCGCCCTGGCCGCCGGCGAGGAGCCCTTCGCACATTGCTTCGGCCTCACCGAATCGGTCGGCGACCATTTCCTGCCCGCCTACGTGCCCATCCTGGAACGACGCGCCGATACCCCCTACGGTGAGCGCGAGCGCGATTTCCAGGCCTACCGGCGTGGCCGTTATGTCGAGTTCAACCTGGTCTGGGACCGCGGCACACTGTTCGGCCTGCAATCGGGCGGGCGCACCGAGTCCATCCTGATGTCCATGCCGCCGATCGTGAAGTGGCGCTACGACTGGAAACCCGAGCCGGGCAGCGCCGAGGCCCGGCTGTACAGCGACTTCCTGCACCCGCGCGACTGGCTGGGCGAAGCGGCCTGAATCCGCCCCGCCGCATCTGTCGTCTCGACTCCCCGCCCGGATGAGCACACCCGAGATCGTCCGCCGCCGCATCCGCAATCTGTGGCTGGGCGCGCTGCTGTTCGTGCTGCTGCTGACCGGCGCCATCTTCGCCGCCTACGAGATGGTGGCCTCGCCCCTGCAGGCGATGTTCCTGGCCGATTTCGCCCGCCGTCTGAACTTTCAGCTGGAGCCGGGGCCGAGTGAGCGGATCCGCTTTCCCGAGGTTGGTCCGCACGACATCCGCCTGGGCTACGTCGGCCTGCCCGAATTCAGCCGCCGCCTGAATGAACGCGGTTTCGAGATCACCCACCAGGCGCGCATCTCGGCGGAAATGGCAGAGCTGTTTGACTATGGCCTGTTCCTGCCCTACCGGGAAAAACCGGTGGCCGGACTCTCCCTGCTCGACTGCCGCGGCGAAGCCTATTACCGGCATAGCCATCCCCGCCATGCCTATGCCGATTTCGATGCTGTGCCGGCCATCGTCGCCAACACCCTGCTGTTCATCGAGAACCGCGAGCTGCTCGATCCGAATCACCCGCGCCGCAATCCGGCCATCGAGTGGGACCGGCTGGCGCAGGCGGTACTGGAAAAGGGCATGCAGGTATTCCAGCCCAGCCGCAACGTGCCGGGCGGTTCCACGCTGGCCACCCAGATCGAGAAATACCGCCATTCGCCCGACGGGCTCACCCTGACCCCGCGTGACAAGCTGGTGCAGATGGCCTCCGCCTCGATCCGCGCCTATCTCGACGGCAGCGATACCCGCGACAGCCGCCGTCGCATCCTGCTCGACTACCTCAACACCGTGCCGCTCGCGGCCGCGCCCGGACATGGCGAGGTGCATGGCATCGGCGACGGCCTCATGGCCTGGTTCGGGCTCGAATTCGACGCGGTCAACGAACGCCTGCGCGCGCCCGCGCCCAGCGCCGAGGCGGCGGGCCTGTACAAGCATGTGCTGGCCTTGCTGATCTCGCAGCGCAAGCCGTCCTGGTACCTGTTGTCCGGGCGCGACCAGCTCGATGCACTGGCCAATGTGTATCTCGGCCTGCTCGCCGAGGCCCGCGTCATCAGTCCGGCCATGCGCGACGCGGCCCGGGCCCAGCGCATCCGTTTCCGCACCGGCCAGGAGGGGCGGCCGGAACGCGCCGAGGCACGCACATTCAACGTCGACAAGGCCAGCAATGCGCTGCGCATCGAGCTCGGCCGCATGCTGGGGGTGCCGCGCCTATATGACCTCGACCGACTCGACCTCACCGTGTCCACCACCCTGCACGCGCCGACCCAGCGCGCCGTGTCGGACTTCCTGCGCCGTCTCGACGACCCCGCCCTGGTCGATGCCGCTGGCCTGTTTGGCGACCGCATGCTGTTGCCGAGCAATGATCTGTCCAAGGTGCTGTACAGCTTCACGCTCTATGAGCTCTCCGAGGCCGGCGCCCTGCTCAGGGTGCAGGCCGACAGCCTCAACCAGCCCTTCGACATCAACCAGGGCGCCAAGCTGGACATGGGCTCCTCGGCCAAGCTGCGTACCCTGCTCACCTACCTGGAGATCATCGCCGAGCTGCACCGCGAATATGCCGGGCTGGATGCGGCCCGGCTCGCCCGGGTCGATCCGCACGACAAGGACGTGCTCAGCCGCTGGGTGGTGGATTACCTGCGCGGCGGTGGCGATCGCAGCCTCGAACCGATGCTGATGGCGGCGATGAACCGGGTCTATTCGGCCAGCCCCAACGAATCCTTCTTCACCGGCGGCGGCCTGCACACCTTCGGCAACTTCAACAACGAGGACAACAGCAAGGTGATGGACTTGTGGGAGGCCACCCGCAACTCGGTCAACCTGCCCTTCATCCGCCTGATGCGCGACATCGTCCGTCATTTCATGTACCGCGCCCCGAGTGTCGCCGGCCAGATCCTCGCCGATGCCCAGAACCCGCTGCGCCAGACCTATCTGAAGAAGTTCGCCGACCGCGAGGGCCAGGAGTTCCTGGTCCGCTTCCATCGCAAGTACCGGGGGCTGGACGCCGAGGCTGCCACCGCCAGCCTGATCAACCACCTCACCGCCAACCCGAAGCGGCTGGCGGCGGTGTACCGCTACCTCGAACCCAAGGCCGACGTGGCTGCATTCACCGCTTTCCTCAAGGGGCGGCTCGCCAACCCCGGCGCGTTCAGCGAGGGCGATTTCCAGTACCTGTACGACACCTATGGTCCGGACCGCTTCAATCTGTCCGAACGGGGCTACATCACCCAGATCCATCCCCTGGAGCTGTGGCTGGTTGCCTACCTGCGCCAGCATCCCGGCGCCGGCTGGAAGGCGATCGTCGCCGCGTCGGAGAAGGAAAGGCTGGAGGTGTATGACTGGCTGTTCAAGGCCGGCCGCAAGGATGCTCAGGATAGCCGCATCCTGTCGCTGCTGGAGATCGAGGCCTTTCAGGAAATCCATCGCCGCTGGCGCCGGCTGGGGTACCCGTTCTCCAGCCTGGTGCCGTCCTATGCCTCGGCCATCGGCTCATCCGCCGACCGGCCGGCGGCGCTGGCCGACCTGATCGCGGTGATCCTCAACGAGGGTGAACGCCTGCCGGCCGTCAGCGTGCAGGCGCTGGAGTTCGGCGCCGACACGCCTTACCACACCCGCATGCGGCGCACCCCGCCCCAGGCCGAGCGGATCTTCCCGGCCGAGGTGGCGCATGTGGCGCGCCTGGCCTTGCTCGATGTGGTGCAGCAGGGCACCGCGCGCCGCCTGCGCGGTGCCTACCGGCTCGCCGGCGCGGAACTGCCGATCGGTGGCAAGACCGGCACCGGCGACCATCGCTACGAGGTCTACAACGCCAGCGGCAAGGCGATCGAGTCCAAGGTGATGAACCGGGTCGCCACCTTCGCGTTCTTCATGGGGGACCGCTTCTACGGCGTCATTACCGCCTTCGTCGCCGGCTCCGCCGCCGCCGAGTACCGTTTCACCAGCGGCCTGCCGGTGCAGTTGCTGAAATCCCTGGCCCCCGCCCTGCAACCCTTGCTGGCAGGACCGCAGCGGGCTCCGGACTGGGCCGATGCGGTGCGTGCGTTCGAACAGGCCCATCCGCCTCCGGTGGAGGCCGAGCCGATCGCGCCTGCCCTGCCGGCCGCATCGTCTCCTGCCGGGACGCCACCGGTGCCCGCCGCGCCGCCCGCGCCCAGGCCGGCGCCGGTCAAGCCTGTGCCCGTCAAACCCGCATCTCCGTCCGGTGACAAGCCCGGTCCCGATCCGGCCGGGCAAGAAAAACCGCCACCCGCGGTGGAGCCCATGCCACCCGCAACAGAGCCCGCCCCAGCCGCGAAACCGGTCCCGGCCAAGCCGCAGCCCAAGCCGCGTCCGCCGGGGACGTTCGAGCCGCGTCCGGGCGAGGGGTTCAGCTTCATGTGATGCCTGGCCGCCCGGCGCAGCGTGCGTGTGCCGGTGGAGTGTCAATCCGGGGTAGAATCATTGCCCCCGACCGATTCGATCACTCGCGGATGCATCTATTCGCCCTCGGCGTCAACCATCACACCGCGCCCGTCGCCATACGCGAACGGCTGGCCTTTCCGGTCGACATCCTCGGTCGTGCCCTGGCCGATGTGACCGGCCGCAAGGTGGCGCGCGAGGCCGCCATCCTGTCCACCTGCAACCGCACCGAGGTGTATTGCAACACGCCTTCGCCCGAGGCTCTGGTGGAATGGGTGGCCGGCTTTCACAACCTGCCGCCGCGCGAGGTGAAGCCCTACCTGTACCTGTTGCCGGACGATCAGGCGGTCAAGCACGCATTCCGGGTCGCCTCCGGCCTCGATTCGATGGTGCTCGGCGAGACCCAGATCCTCGGCCAGATGAAGCAGGCCGCCGAGCGCGCCCAGGCCGCCGGCACCCTCGGCCTGGTGCTCAACAAGCTGTTCCATCGCACGTTTTCGGTGGCCAAGGAGGTGCGTACCTCCACCGCCATCGGCGCCAACACCGTGTCCATGTCCGCCGCCGCGGTGACGCTCGCCGAACGCATCTTCCCCAGCATCGCCGAGCAGGCGGTGCTGTTCATCGGCGCCGGCGAGATGATCGAGCTGGTGGCCACCCATTTCGCCGCCCGCACGCCGCGCCGCCTGATGGTGGTCAACCGTACCGTCGAGCGGGCGCGCGAGCTCGCCAGCCGCTTCGGCGGCGAGGCGGCCCAGCTTTCCAACCTGCCCGAGCTGCTGCACGATTTCGACATCGTGGTCACATCCACCGCCAGTCCATTGCCCATCGTCGGCCTGGGCATGGTCGAACGGGCCCTCAAGCTGCGCCGCCATCGCCCCCTGTTCATGGTCGACCTGGCCGTGCCGCGCGACATCGAGGCCGAGGTCGGCGCGCTCAGCGACGTGTTCCTGTACACCGTCGACGATCTCGGCGAGGTGGTGCGGGCCGGCCAGGACGCGCGCCACGCCAAGGTGGAACAGGCCGAGGCCATCATTGCCGCGTCGGTGCACGAATTCATGCACTGGATGGACAGCCGCCGTGCCGTGCCCACCCTGCGGGCGCTGCGCGACCACGCCGAACGCATGCGTCGGCACGAGCTGGACCGCGCGCACAAGGCCCTGGCGCGCGGCGAGGACCCCGCCGCCGTGCTGGAGCGGCTGAGCCACGGACTCATCAACAAGTTCATGCATGAGCCCAGCCATGCGATCAACCAGGCCGGTGGCGCCGAACGCGACCGCCTGGTCGAGTCGCTCAACCGCCTGTACAACCTGCCCCAGGACTAGCCGGGCAGGTCCACCCTGGCTTCGCGCCGGGCGCAGGCCGGGCCCGCGGACCGGTGCCAACCCTCCATTCATGAAACCCTCACTGCTCGCCAAACTCGACCAGATCGCCGACCGCCTCGCCGAGCTCGACCGGCTGCTGGCGGACCCGGAGGCGACCGCCGCCATCGAACGTTATCGCCGCCTGAGCCGCGAGCATGCCGAGCTCGCGCCGGTGGTGGCGGGCTACCGGGAGTGGCGCCAGGCCGAGGCGGATCTCGCCGGCGCGCGTGAACTTCTGGCCGACCCGGAGATGAGGGAACTGGCCGAGGCGGAACTTGTGTCCGGCCGGCTGCGCCTCGACCGCCTCGAACGCGAGCTGCGCCTGCAACTGCTGCCGCGCGACCCCAACGACGAGCGCAACCTGTTCCTGGAGATCCGCGCCGGCACCGGCGGCAACGAATCGGCCCTGTTTGCCGGCGACCTGTTCCGCATGTACGCCCGCCATGCCGAACGACGACGCTGGACGCTGGAGGTGCTGTCCGAGAGCCCGGGCGAGGTGGGCGGCTACAAGGAGATCATCTGCCGCATCGAGGGCGTAGGCGCCTATTCGCGCTTCAAGTTCGAGTCCGGCGGCCACCGCGTCCAGCGGGTGCCTGAAACCGAAGCCCAGGGCCGCATCCACACCTCGGCCTGCACGGTCGCCGTGCTGCCCGAGGCCGATGCCGCCGAGGCCATCCGCATCAGCCCCGCCGAGCTGCGCATCGACACATTCCGCGCCTCCGGCGCCGGCGGCCAGCACATCAACAAGACCGATTCGGCGGTACGCATCACCCACCTGCCCACCGGCCTCACGGTGGAATGCCAGGACGGTCGCTCGCAGCACCAGAACAAGGCGCGTGCCCTTGAAGTGCTTGCGGCGCGCCTGAAGGACCGCCAGGAACGCGAGGCGCAGGCGCGCGAAGCCGCCACCCGCCGCTCCCTGGTCGGCAGCGGCGACCGTTCCGACCGCATCCGCACCTACAACTTTCCCCAGGGCCGGGTCACCGACCACCGCATCAACCTCACCCTGTACAAGATCGACGCGATCCTCGATGGCGACCTCGATGAGCTCGTCGATGCGCTCACCGCCGAACATCAGGCCGAACAACTGGCCGCCCTGGCGGGCGAGGAGGGCGCATGAACCTGAAATACTCCGTCGAACCACAGAGCAACCGAGAACACCGAGTAACGCTCATTGCGACGTGTGCCACGCCAGAGGATGAAAAACATTCCAGCACGAGCCCCATCGACCCCTTCCCCCAGAGGGGCAAGGTTGGGATGGGGGTGCGGCGCGGCCGCATCCTGCCCGATGTGGCCGCGCAAAGGGTGGCCTTCGGCCACCACCCCCACCCTGCCCTCCCCCTGCGGGGGAGGAATGTTTTACGGCTGTGTTTCTGTGCGGTGAGGAATTCAGGATGAACGACCGCCGCCGCGCCAAGAGCCATGCCTGGCATCAGCGTCATGTCAACGACGTGTACGTGCGCCAGGCTGGCGAACAGGGCTGGCGCGCGCGCAGCGCATTCAAGCTGCTGGAGATCGACGAACGCGACCGTCTGCTGCGCCCCGGCCAGGTGGTGGTCGATCTGGGCTGCGCCCCGGGCGGCTGGTGTCAGGTCGCCGTGCGGCGCATGCAGGGCCAGGGCCGCGTCATTGGCGTCGATCTGTTGGAGATGACGCCATTGGCCGGGGTGACCTTCATCCAGGGCGATTTCACCGAGGATGCGGTATTGGCGATGCTGGAGGCCGAGCTTGCCGGCGCCGGGGTCGATGTCGTGCTCTCGGACATGGCGCCCAACCTGTCCGGCGTCGCGGTGGCCGACCAGGCGCGGGCCTATGCCCTGGCCGAGCTGGCGCTTGATTTCGCCCTCGCGCATCTGCGCCCGGAAGGTGTATTCCTGATCAAGGTGTTCCAGGGCGCCGGCTTCGAGGACTACATGCGCAGCCTGCGCGCGGCGTTTAGCAGCGTGGCGGTGCGCAAGCCGGACGCCTCGCGCGACCGCAGCCGCGAGGTGTATCTGCTCGCTCGCGGCCGGACCGGGCGCCCCGGCCTGGCCGATGTCAATTGATTGAACCCTCGCTTTCGGTTAGGGTCTGCACACTGAAACGCATGCTGAATTGAAGGAGTCGTGTTGAACAACCTATTCAAGAACGTGGCCATCTGGTTGGTGATCGCCCTGGTGCTGATGACCGTGTTCAACCAGTTCGGCGTGCGCCAGATGGCGCAGTCCCAGGTCGACTATTCGCAGTTCATCGAGGAAGTGAAACAAGGCCAGGTCGCCAAGGTGGTGATCGAGAACAATGTCCTGCGCGGTGTGCGCAACGACGGCGGCCGCTTCACCACCTACGCGCCGTCCGATCCCTGGCTGGTGTCCGACCTGCTCAAGGCCGGCGTGGTGGTCGAGGCCAAGCCGCCGGAAGAGCCGTCCATGCTGATGAGCATCTTCATCTCCTGGTTCCCCATGCTGCTCCTGATCGGCGTCTGGATCTTCTTCATGCGCCAGATGCAGGGCGGTGGCAAGGGCGGCGCATTCTCGTTCGGCAAGAGCCGCGCCCGCATGCTCGACGAGAACAACAACCAGATCACCTTCGCCGATGTCGCCGGCTGCGACGAGGCCAAGGAGGAAGTGGGCGAACTGGTCGAATTCCTGCGCGACCCCTCCAAGTTCCAGAAGCTGGGCGGCCGCATCCCGCGCGGCGTGCTCATGGTCGGCAACCCCGGCACCGGCAAGACCCTGCTCGCCAAGGCCATCGCCGGCGAGGCCAAGGTGCCGTTCTTCTCCATCTCCGGTTCGGACTTCGTCGAGATGTTCGTCGGTGTGGGTGCCGCGCGGGTGCGCGACATGTTCGAGCAGGCCAAGAAGAACGCCCCCTGCATCATCTTCATCGACGAGATCGATGCGGTCGGCCGCCAGCGCGGCGCGGGCCTGGGCGGCGGCAACGACGAGCGCGAGCAGACCTTGAACCAGCTCCTGGTGGAGATGGACGGCTTCGAGGGCAATGTCGGCGTCATCGTCATCGCCGCCACCAACCGTCCCGACGTGCTCGACCCCGCCCTGCTGCGTCCCGGCCGCTTCGACCGCCAGGTGGTGGTGCCGCTGCCCGACATCCGCGGCCGCGAGCAGATCCTGCTGGTGCACATGCGCAAGGTGCCCATGGCGCCGGACGTCAAGGCCGACATCATCGCCCGCGGCACACCCGGCTTCTCCGGCGCCGATCTCGCCAACCTGGTCAACGAGGCCGCCCTGTTCGCCGCCCGCGCCAACAAGCGGGTGGTGGACATGGACGATTTCGAACGCGCCAAGGACAAGATCATCATGGGCGCCGAGCGGCGTTCCATCGTCATGCCCGAGGAAGAGCGCAAGAACACCGCCTACCACGAGTCGGGACACGCCGTG
Source organism: uncultured Burkholderiales bacterium (assembly GCA_964584195.1). Classification (GTDB taxonomy): domain Bacteria; phylum Pseudomonadota; class Gammaproteobacteria; order Burkholderiales; family Thiobacillaceae; genus CAZOZD01. Next base: position 2,498 of record CAZOZD010000026.1, on the reverse strand, counting down.
GTCGCCCGCCTGATGCCGAAGACCGATCCGGTCCACAAGGTCACCATCATCCCGCGCGGCCGGGCGCTCGGCGTCACCATGCAGCTGCCCACCGAGGACCGCTACAGCCAGGACCGGGTGCGCCTCTTGTCGACCATCGCCGTGCTGTTCGGCGGCCGCATCGCCGAGGAGGTGTTCATGAACCAGATGACCACCGGCGCCTCGAACGACTTCCAGCGCGCCACCGATCTGGCCCGGCGCATGGTGACCCAGTGGGGCATGTCGGAGGAACTCGGCACCATGGTGTATGGCGAGGAGGAGGGCGAGATCTTCCTCGGCCGCTCCATCACCACCCACAAGAACGTGTCCGAGGCCACCCTGCAGAAGGTCGATGCCGAGGTGCGCCGAATCCTCGACGAACAGTACGGAATCGCCCGCCGCATCATCGAGGAGAACCGCGACAAGATCGAGGTCATGACGCGCGCCCTGCTCGAATGGGAAACCATCGACGCCGAGCAGATCGATGACATCATGGCCGGCCGCGAGCCCAGGCCGCCCAAGCCGGTCAGCCCGCCCGCCGCCCCCGATCCGGACGACGCCGCGCCCACCGCCGCGACGCCGGGCGAACCCAGCGCCGAGAGCGCCTGAAACGCGGGGTTGAAAATCCGCCGTGCCTGAAGCGGGGAAGATGCCGGCGGCCGGCGTCATCTTCCAGGCCCGCGGGCTCACCAAGGACTACCCCATGGGCGAGATCCGCGTGCCCGCACTGCGCGGCATCGATCTCGAACTGATGGCCGGGGAACTGGTGGTGCTGCTCGGCCCCTCCGGCAGCGGCAAATCCACCCTGCTCAACATCCTGGGCGGACTCGATGTGCCCAGCACGGGCGAGGTGTGGTATCTCGGCCGCAAGCTCACCGGCGCCAGCGAGGCCGAACTGACCCGCTTCCGGCGCGACCACGTCGGCTTCGTGTTCCAGTTCTACAACCTCATCCCCAGTCTCACCGCGCGCGAGAACGTCGCCGCGGTCACCGAGATCGCCCCCGCGCCGATGCGGCCGGAAGACGCCCTGGCCCTGGTCGGGCTGGCCGGACGGCTCGACCATTTCCCCGCCCAGCTCTCCGGGGGGGAGCAGCAGCGCGTCGCCATCGCCCGCGCCATCGCCAAGAACCCCGCCGTGCTGCTCTGCGACGAACCCACCGGCGCGCTCGATTCACAGACCGGCGTGGTGGTGCTGGAAGTGCTGGAGCGGGTCAACCGCGAGCTGGGCACGCTCACCGTCCTGATCACCCACAACGCCGGCATCCAGGCCATGGCCGACCGGGTGATCCGCCTGTCCGACGGTCACATCGTCGATGTAACGCACAACCCGGAAAAACGCCCGGCGCGCGAACTGAGCTGGTAGGGGGCTGGAAAACCTGCAATGGCTTCGGAACCCCGGGGTTTCGCGGGGTTTCATTTTGCAGCCCTTGGCCGGCCTCGCATCCCGACGTGGAGCACGGTAGGATGTCGGTTCGGGGCCGCGCCGGGCAGACTGACTGCCATGGCCCGGGGGGCTGTCCATCTCTCCGTACATGCAGCCCAGGCCGCATTGGGGCCACCGCCGCGCGATGCAACGGGTAATGCCTGGCTCGACCGGAGTCCTTGGAGCAAGACGATGAATTCGCCAGACTTTGTTTCTCTGCCCCAGGCGGCATCCGAGCGGGGGACGGCTGACCAGGCCACCCGTTTCCGCGTGATTCTGATTTCGGCCTTGGTGATTCTGGTCGTCTGCCTGTATGTTCTGGCCGACCGGCTGGCCCTGCGCGCGGAGCAGGATGCATTGCACCGGTTGGCACGCTCGCATGCGGAACTGGTGATTGCATTCCGCAATTTCTATTCATCCCGCCTGTTGCCGATCGTCCGCGAGCATTCGCAGCTGATGATCACCCATGATTACAGGAATCGGCCAGCCGCCTTGCCGATTCCAGCCACCCTGACGCTCGATCTGATCGACGAAGTCGCCCGGTCGCACCCGGAAATGAATTTGCGCCTGGTCAGCCTCTATCCGTTCCCGTGGCGCAAGCACGGTCTCGATGCATTCGAGACCGAGGCCCTGGCGGCCTTGCAGGCCAGCGGCAACGACGAATTCATGCGTATCGAAGCCGCGCCCGGCGGCAAGGTATTGCGCTATGCCGCGCCGATCCGCCTGGAGGAATCGTGCGTCGCTTGCCACAACAGCCATCCGGACAGCCCCAAGCGCGACTGGAAGGCGGGCGATGTGCGGGGGATTCAGGTCATGTCGCTGCCGCTCGAAGGCTTGTCCTACGACAACCATCCACAACATTTCCTGTTCGCGACCCTCCTGCTGCTGGCCTTCGGCATGGCCGGCGGCGTGCTGATCTGGCTGCACGGCCGGGGGGTCGAGGCCCTGCGGCTGGCGCAGGCCAATGCAGAAGGCCTGCGTAACCGCCAGCTCGCACTGGATGCGCACGCCATTGTCAGCATCACCGACCGCGCCGGGCGGATCATTTATGCCAATG
>CAZOZD010000025.1:1142-14736 GCA_964584195.1 uncultured Burkholderiales bacterium | reverse complement strand
GGGTGGGCTGGTTCGGCTTCAACGCCGGCTCCAACCTGGAAGCCACCGGCGGCGCGGCGCTGGCCTTCATCAACACCATCCTGGCTCCTGCGGCAGCGGCCCTGTCCTGGATGTTCGCGGAGTGGGCGCTGCGCGGCAAGCCCTCCATGCTGGGCGCAGCCTCGGGCGTGGTGGCCGGTCTGGTGGTCATCACCCCGGCAGCGGGTCTGGTCGGTCCGATGGGTGCCATCGTTCTCGGCGCGATCGGCGGCGTGGCCTGCCTGTGGGGTGTCACCGGCCTGAAGAAGGCGCTGGGCTACGACGAGTCGCTCGACGTGTTCGGCATCCACGGCATCGGCGGCATCATCGGCGCGATCGGCACCGGTGTGTTCGTATCGACCGCCCTGGGGGGTGTGGGCGTCGATGACTACAGCATGGCCAAGCAGGTATTCATCCAGACCAAGGGCGTGATCATCACCATCCTGTGGTCCGGCATCGTCAGCTTCGTGGCCTTCAAGCTGATCGACCTCACCATGGGTCTGCGGGTCAAGGAAGAGGAAGAGCGCGAGGGCCTCGACACCGCCACCCACGGCGAGCGCGCCTACAACCTGTAACCTGTCGCTCCTTCGCCCCTCCTTCAGGGGGTGGATTCAGGGCCTGTCTTCGGACAGGCCTTTTTTCGTGGTGCGCCCGGCAGGGCGCTCTCGACATTCATGCAGAGACAAAGTTGATCTCCAGACCCGCCTCATCGGTCGTTGCGGTGGAAAATGGCAAGCGAGAACTTGTCATTGGTACGTTCCCGATTGCCCGGCCCCGTCAAACTGCAAAATTTGGGTGCCGGACAAGGGCGCGTACAATGCGGCAATGGATACCCCGCCGAACGATACGTCCGCCCCGTTTTCCGGCCTGGGGCCCGATCAGGTGCTCGATGCGCTGGATGGACTCGGCCTGGTCTGCGATGGCCGCCTGATCGCACTGAATAGCTTCGAGAACCGGGTTTATCAGGTCTGGCGTGAGGAAGGGGCGCCGGTGGTGGCCAAGTTCTACCGTCCGGAGCGCTGGAGCGATGCGGCCATCCTGGAGGAGCACGCATTCACCCGCGAGCTGGCCGAACGCGAGCTTCCCGTGGTGGCGCCGCTGGAGTTCGCCGGTGCGACCCTGCATGCGCACGCCGGTTATCGATTCGCGGTCTATCCACGCCAGAGCGGCCGGGTGCCGGAGCTGTCCGACCCGGACACGCTGGAGTGGATGGGGCGTTTCATCGCCCGCATCCACGCCGTCGGCGCGATCCGGCCGTTCAGTCACCGTCCCGTGCTCGATGTGGAGAGCTTTGGCGAGGCGCCGCGTGCCTGGCTGCTGGAAAATGACTGGTTGCCGGCCGATCTATCCGCAGTCTGGGCCGGGGTTTCGGCCCAGGCGCTGGATGGCGTGCGGCATGCATTCGAGCGTGCCGGCACGGTGAGCCACCTGCGCCTGCATGGGGATTGCCACATGGGCAACGTGCTGTGGAGCGAGGGCGGGCGCGACCCCGGGCCGCATTTCGTCGATTTCGACGATGCCCGCATGGGGCCGGCGGTGCAGGACCTCTGGATGCTGCTGTCGGGGGATCGCGCCAGCCAGACCCGGCAGTTCTCCGACGTGCTGGCCGGCTACGAGGATTTCATGGACTTCGACCGGCGCGAGCTGCATCTGATCGAGGCCTTGCGCACCCTGCGCCTGATCCATCATTCCGCCTGGCTGGCACGGCGCTGGGGTGACCCCGCGTTTCCGGCCGCCTTCCCATGGTTCAGCTCGACGCGCTACTGGGAGGAACGCATTCTGGAGTTGCGCGAGCAGATCGCGTTGATGCAGGAGGCGCCGCTCGGGCCCTTGTGAGTCCTTTGGAGTTTGGCTGTATGGCGCGGCGCTGCCTGCTTCCACCCAATTCACGTCGTTGGAACGAGCGTGAAGCGCTCGTTCACCCTCACCCGCCGCTTCGCGCCGGCCCGACGGGAGAAGCAAAAAACTGTCAGGTTCCGGTCCGCTGACCGGCTTCAGTCGCCGAAATTGGTGCCGACCCGGCGCGCGGTCTTGACCCAGGGATGGTCGGGCGGCACGGTCTTGATCCGGCCCGCAACCTGATCCAGGTCCACCGCGGCGGTGGTTTCACCGCGCGCGGCGACCATGACGCCGAAGCGGCCCGCGTCGGCGAGATCGGCGGCGGCGGTGCCGAGCCGGGTGGCGAGGACGCGGTCGGCGGCGGAGGGTGTACCGCCGCGTTGCAGGTGGCCGAGGATGGTGACCCGTGCTTCCAGGCCGGTTTCCTTTTCCAGTTGCTGGGCCAGGCGCAGTGTGCGGTCGGCGTATACGATCTCGCTGGCCTCTGCCGCAACGGCTTTCCTGCCTTCGCGTTTGGCGGCCTTCTTGCGCTCGGCGGCGGCGCTCAGGGCGGCGTGTTCGGCGCGGGTCAGCGCCCCTTCGGCGACTGCGACGATGGAGAACGGCTTGCCGTTGCGGGCGCGTTCGCGGATGGCTTCGGCCACGCTCGCCACTTCGTAGGGGATCTCGGGGATCAGGATGACGTCGGCGCCTCCGCTGATGCCGGCGCCGAGCGCCAGCCAGCCGGCCTTGTGGCCCATGATCTCGACCACGATGATGCGGTGGTGGCTGTGGGCGGTGCTGTGCAGGCGGTCGATGGCCTCGGTGGCGATGCCCAGCGCGGTGTCAAAGCCGAATGTGATGTCGGTGCCGGCGACGTCGTTGTCGATGGTCTTGGGCAGGGTGATGACATTGAGGCCGGCCTGGGCCAGGCGCAGCGCGTTTTTCTGGGTGCCGCCGCCGCCCAGGCAGATCAGGCATTCGAGGTCGTTGGCGTGGTAGTTGGCGACGATGGCTTCGGTCATGTCCATCACCTTGTCGCCCATCGGCATCTTGTGCGGTTTGTCGCGGCTGGTGCCGAGGATGGTGCCGCCGAGGGTGAGGATGCCGGACAGCTGGCCGCCGTCGAGTGGCATGAGGCGGTTTTCCATGAGGCCGCGGAAACCGTCGCGAAAGCCGATCAGGCGGCGGCCATGATGGCCCATCAATGCCTTGCCGACGCCACGGATGGCGGCGTTGAGTCCGGGGCTGTCGCCGCCGGAGGTGAGTATGCCGATGGGTTTGCTGTGCATGGGGTGGTTTTCCTGAAGGCTTCCAGACGCTTTCAGACGCTGTTGCGCCATTCGGTGTCCTCGGCATCGAACAGGCGGTTGGCCTCGATGGGCCCCCAGCTGCCGGCCGGGTAGGTGTGGATGAAGTCGCGTTCCTGGGCCCAGTACTTGAGGATCGGGTCCACCACCCGCCAGGCCCATTCCACCTCGTCGAAGCGGATGAACAGGGTGCGGTCGCCCTCGATCACGTCGAGCAGCAGGGCTTCATAGGCATCGAGCGGTTGTTCGTCCTCGTTGCGGTAGCCGGCGTTGAGCCGGACGATGCGGGTTTCCATGCCCAGGCCGGGGCGCTTGGCGTGCAGTTCAAGGTGCATGGATTCGCGTGGCTGGATGGACAGCACCGCCCAATTCGGCGCCAGGGTTTCCAGTGGCGTCTCGCGGAACAGCTGCTGGGGCGGATGGCGGAAGCGGATGCTGATCATCGACAACTGTTCCTTGAGCCGCTTGCCGGTGCGCAGATAGAAGGGCACGCCGCGCCAGCGCCAGTTGTCGATGTAGAACTTGGCGGCGACGAAGGTCTCGGTGACCGAGTCCTTTTCCACGCCGGGTTCGTCCTGGTAGCCCGGCACCGGGTTGCCGCCCACCATGCCGGGCTTGTACTGGGCGCGGAATGCATGCGCATGCACCGAGCGCTTGGAGATCGGACGGATGGAGCGCAGCACCTTGACCTTCTCGTCGCGCAGGGCATCGGCCTCCAGGGCGGGCGGCGGTTCCATGGCCACCACCGCAAGCAGCTGCATGAGGTGGTTCTGCAACATGTCGCGCAGGGCCCCGGCGCGGTCGTAATAGTCGGCGCGGCTGCCGATGCCGACCTCCTCGGCAACGGTGATCTGCACATGATCGATGAAGTTGCGGTTCCACAAGGGCTCGATCAGGGTGTTGGCGAAGCGGAACACGAGGAGGTTCTGCACCGTCTCCTTGCCGAGATAATGGTCGATGCGGAACACCTGGTCTTCATTGAAGTGGCGGTGCAGGAGTTCGTTCAGCACCTGGGCCGATTCGATGTCGATGCCGAAGGGCTTTTCCACCACGATGCGGTGCAGGCCGCGCGGCTTGTTGAGGCCGGAGGCGTCGAGGTTCTTGATCACCGCCGGGAAATCGTTGGGCTTGATGGCGAGGTAGAACACCACGTTGGAGCACACGCCCATCTTCGGCTTGGCCAGCGCCTCCTTCAGGCGGGTGTAGGTGTCGGGGTCCGAGAGCTCGCCGCGCAGGTAGTCGAAGCGGGCGGCGAAGCGTTCCAGCGCCGCGCCTTCGGCCTTCAGCCGCTCGGCGAGCAGGGTGCGCACGTGCTCGCGCCAGCCGGCCTCGTCGAACTCGCGCCGGCCCTGGGCGATGAAGCTGAGCGCCTCGGGCAGGCGGCCGGCCAGCTCCAGGCGGTAGAGCGCCGGCAGCAGCTTGAGGGTGGCCAGGTTTCCGGTCGCCCCGAAGATGACGAAACTGCAGGGCGGGATGGCGTCGTCGGGACGGCTGGCCATGTCAGTCTCCCGGGCCGGTGGTGACGGCGTGACCGCCGAAGCCCTTGCGCATCATCGCCAGCATCTTGTTGCCGAAATCGGCCTTGCCCTGGGAGTCGAAACGGCTCATCAGTGCCAGCGTCATCACTGGCGTCGGCACCCCCTGTTCGATGGATTCCAGCGCCGTCCAGCGGCCCTCGCCGGAGTCGGACACGAAGGGCTGGATGTCGGTGAGGGTCTGGTCGTTGTTGAGGAAGTCTGCGGTGAGATCCAGAAGCCAGGAACGCACCACCGAGCTGTGCCGCCACAATTCGGCCACGGCGGCCAGATCGAGCTGGAATTCGTCCTTGGCCTTGAGCAGTGCGAAGCCCTCGGCGAATGCCTGCATCATGCCGTACTCGATGCCGTTGTGGATCATCTTGGTGAAGTGTCCGGCACCCACCGGGCCGGCATGCAGCCAGCCTTGATCGGGCGTCGGGGCGAGGATGCGCAGGATGGGATTGACCCGTTCGGCCACGGCGGCCTCGGCGCCCATCATGACGCAGTAGCCGTTGGCCAGTCCCCAGATGCCGCCCGACACGCCGACATCCGCGAAGGCGATGCCGGATGCGGCCAGGCGCGCCGCGCGCCGCTGGGCGTCCTTGTAATAGCCGTTGGCGCCGTCGACGATCAGGTCGCCGGGAGCGAGCATCGGGACCAGGGACTGGATCGCCGCTTCGGTGGCCTCGCCGGCCGGCAGCATCAGCCAGATGAGACGCGGTGGCTTGAGGGCCTCCACCAGGGCGGCCAGATCGCGGCAGGCGACCACGTTGGCCTCCTCGGCGGCGATCCGCTCCGTCACCTCGAAGCTGCGGTTGCCGGCCAGCACACGCGCACCACCGCGGCTCAGGCGGCGCGCCATGTTGCCGCCCATGCGCCCCAGACCATACAGACCCATCTCCAGCATGCCATCCTCCACGTTCCGGGCCAGGCCAAGCCCTGGCGAAGTGGGCATCCTACCCTTTTTCCGGGCATCGGGCAGCCGCGTCGACGCGGCGGAACAGTCAGCCCGGATTTGCTATGCTGTACGATCCGCACTCCAGTCTCGCCGGGTTTTTTGCGAACCGTCATGAGTCCCCATCCCGAAGCCGCCCGCGCAGGGCTGGCACGCATCCTCAGCCGCGCCTGGCTGGGCCTCATGTTGCTGCTGTTCGCCGTTTCCGCCCGGGCGGCCGAGGCCCCGGTCATTCAGGTGGGGGTGTACCAGAATCCACCCAAGATCTGGCGCGACGAGAACGGTCGCGTGGCCGGCCACTTCGCCGAACTGGTGGACGATTTCGCGCGCCGTTTCGGCTACCGGGTCGAGTACGTGTACTGCGAGTGGGAGGATTGTCTGAAGCGCCTGCAGCGCGGTGAACTGGATCTGATGCCGGATGTGGCGGTCTCGGCCGACCGGGCGGGGCGATTCCAGTTCAATCGCCTGCCGGTGATGGGCAGCTGGTCGGTGCTGTATGCGCATCGGCCCGACAGCGTGCGTTCGCTGCTCGACCTGCAGGGCAAGCGTCTGGCGGTGCTGCGCGGCTCACTGCAGGAGCGGGAGATGCGCGACCTGATGTCCAGCTTCGGCCTCACGCCCAGCTTCGTGGCGGTGTCCTCGCTGGCCGACGTGTTCATGCTGGTCGAACGCGGTCTGGCCGATGTCGGCATCGTCAATCACCTGTTCGGCCGGCGCAACCAGGGCCTGTACCGGGTGCATGAAACCCCGGTGGTGCTGTTTCCGGCCCAGCTCCATTTCGCCGCACCACGGCAGGGCAGCGCGGCGCTTCTCGGTCAGCTCGACCGCTATCTGCTGGAGGCGCGGGGCGAGCGCGGTTCGGCCTACAACCGTGTCCTGGACGAAGTGGGCCGGCCCGGCAACGCATCGCGCAGCACCGCTCCGGACTGGCTGACCCGGGAGGAGCGGGACTGGATTGCAGCCCATCCGGCGCTGCGGGTGGGCGTGGAGCTCAACTATCCGCCCTTTGATTTCGTCGAGCAGGGCGAGTGGCGCGGCTATTCCGCCGATTACCTGCGCCTTCTGGCCGAAAAGTCCGGCTTGCGCGTCGAAACCGTGGCCTCACCGCATTGGAACGAGCTTTTGGCGAAACTGCGCCGGCGCGAGATCGACGTATTGCCGGTCCTGTTCCAGACCCCGGAGCGCGAGCGTGATTTCCTGTTCACACCGGCCTACAAGAAACTGGCGCCGGCGGTGTTCGCGCGCGAGGGTCTGGCGCCGCCACTGACCTTCGACCGTCTCGACGGCCTCAGCTTCGCCATCGTGCCGGGGGATGCGCTGATCGATGAACTGCGCCAGCGCCTGCCCCGGGCGCGCTTTCTGGAGGTGGGCGATTACGTCGAGGCCCTCAAGCGGGTGGCCCATGGCGAGGCCGACGCCACCGTGATGGATTTCGCCGGCGGGACGCGTCTGGTGCGCGACCATACCCTGGTCAACGTGCGTTCGCTGGGTGAATGGCCGCGACCACGCGGCAGCTTCGATGGCTATCACATGGCGGTGCGCAAGGACCGGCCGCAGTTGCGGGCCATCCTCACCAAGGCCATGGCGCGGGTGAGCGACGAGGAGCGTGCCCGGCTGGATGTGGCCTGGTTCGGCGATGTCGCCGCGCCGCCCACGCCGCAGCTCACATTCACCGCCGAGGAGCGGGAATGGCTGGCGCGCAACCCGGTATTGCGCATGGGCTACGATCCGGGCTTTCCGCCTTTCGATTTCACCGGCGCGGACGGTCACCATGCCGGCATGGTCAGCGATTACATGCGCCTCATCGGCGAGCGTCTCGGCATCCACATCGAGCCGGCGCATGGCCTGAGCTGGAGCGAGGTGCTCGATGCAGCGCGGGAGAAACGCATCGACATCGTCAGCCTGATCCGGCCGACCCCGGAGCGGGAGAAATACCTTCTGTTCACCCGGCCGCTGATCAAGGACCTGGCGGTGATCATCACCCGTCAGGACGAGCCCTTCGGCACCGATCTGACCCGCTTCGGTGGGCGGGCGGTGGCGCTCATCCGCGGCTACGCCACAGACGAGGTGATCCGGGTCCAGCATCCGCAGCTCAACATCCTGCATGTCGAGTCCAACCTCGAAGGGCTCCAGGCGGTTGCGAGCGGGCGCGCCGCCGCCATGGTGGCCGATCTGGCGGTGTCGGCCTACGAGATCAGCCAGCATGGCCTTTCCAATCTCAAGATCGTCGCCCCGTTCGAACTGGATCGGCCGGATCTCGCCATCGCCGTGCGCGACGATCTGCCCATCCTGCGTGACCTGATCGAAAAGGCGCTGGCCTCGATCAGCGAGCGCGAGCGCCTGTTCATCGCTAACCGCTGGATGCCGGGTGATTTGGCGCGCCCGGTCGATTACGCGCTGATCCTCAAGGTCGTGGCCGGTTTCAGCCTGCTCCTGCTGCTGGTGCTGGCGGGGCTGTGGCATGCGCGCCGCCAGAACGCGCTGATCCGTCAGGCCCGCGATGCCGCCGAGGCCGCGAACCGCGCCAAGAGCGTGTTTCTCGCCAACATGAGTCATGAGCTGCGCACGCCGCTCAATGCCATCCTCGGCTTCGCCCAGCTGCTGCGGCGCGATGCCGGGCTGGGTGAGGAACAGCGCCAGTGGCTGGACGGCATCCATCGCAGCGGCCAGCATCTGCTGGCGGTGATCAACGATGTGCTGGAAATTTCCCGCATCGAGTCCGGGCGCGTGCAGGTCGAGCGCAAGCCTTTCGATCTGGACGAGGCCCTGCGCGGCATCGCCGACATGATCGCGGTGCGGGCACACGACAAGAGGCTGCGCTTCGAACTGGTCACCGGCGAGAATCTGGCCCGCCATGTGCTGGGTGATGTCAATCGTCTGCGCCAGGTGCTGCTCAACCTGCTTTCGAACGCGGTCAAGTACACCGAGACCGGCGGCGTCAGCCTGCGCGTCACGGCCGGGGATGACCGTATTCACTTCGAGGTGAGCGATACCGGGCCGGGCATTCCGGAAGCGGAACAGGCGCGCCTGTTCGAGGCCTTTTACCAGACCGCGCTCGGCGTGGCGCGTGGCGAGGGCTCGGGGCTTGGCCTGGCCATCAGCCGGGAACTGGTGCGGCTGATGGGGGGCGAGCTGGTCATGCATGGCCGGCCCGGAGAAGGTTGCCGGTTCGGTTTCAGTCTGCCGCTGGAGCCGACCGATGCCGCGCCGGCGCCGACCCCGGCGTCCGGCACGGTGCGCGCCCTTGCGCCCGGCCAGCCGGCCTGGCGGGTATTGGTGGTGGAGGACCAGGCCGACAGCCGTGACCTGCTGGCGCGCCTGTTGCGCGAGGTCGGCTTCGATGTCGAGGCGGTGGAGGACGGTCGCCAGGCGGTCGAACTGGCGCGCGGCTGGCGACCGCACTTCATCTGGATGGACATCCGCATGCCCGGCATGGATGGCCTGGAGGCGACGCGTCGCATCCGCGAGTTGCCCAGCGGCCAGCAGACCCGCATCGTCGCACTCACCGCCAGCGCATTCGAGGACGAAAAGGTCCGCATTCTCGCCGCCGGTTGCGATGACGTGCTGGTCAAGCCGCTCGACGCGGAGCATCTGTTCGATTGCATGGAGCGTCTGCTCGGCGTGCGCTTTAGCCGCGATGCGGAGTCGTCCGGGATGCCCGCCCGGCCGGAGCCAGCGGCGAGCGATCTGGCGCGTTTGCCGGCCGAGCTGCGCCAGGAGCTGCGGACCGCGGCCGACCTGCTCGACATCCAGGCCACCCGCGCCGCCCTCGCCCGCATGCGCGAGATCGACCCGGAACTGGCCGAGGCGCTCGACGCCCTGGCGCGCGAATACCGCTTCGATCGCATCGTCGAGCTGTGCACGCCGTCCGGGGAGGCGTGACGAAGCGAATAAAACGCTGATAACTCCCTCTCCCACGCACGCAGGGGATTTATCCCAGATTGTTCATTCGCCCCATAACGTGTGTCCGCGCACTCGTACTCCCTCACCCGCCGCTTCGCGTCGGCCTCTCCCGAAGGGAGAGGCAAAACCATTTCTCTCCCAATGGGAGTGCCTCATGCGGGGCATATTCAGCGTTTCCTCTACGCGCCCGCAAGGCGGCGAGGATCAGTCTCCGGCGCGGGTGAAGCGGTGGATCAGGCGGCGGTCGCGCTTTTCCGGGCGGCCGTGCAGTCCGGCGGCGGGGTCGGCCAGTCGCGGCCGGTCGGCGATCTGCGCCGCGCGGCGGGCCTGGCTTGCTTCCGTTTCAGCGTACAGTGTGCGGGCGAGACTGGCGGGGCCGCGTTTTTCGGCCAGTGCCATCACTTCGATGTCCCAGGTGAATTCGCCGATCTGGATGTGCAGGCGGTCGCCGGGGCGAATTGTCTTGGCGGGTTTGGCACGTTCGCCGTTGAGCTTGACCTTGCCGCCTTCGATCGCCGTGCTGGCCAGCGAGCGGGTCTTGTAGAAGCGCGCCGCCCACAGCCATTTGTCGAGGCGGACCGGGGCCGGGTCGGGGAGCGCGCCGGACATCAGGCGAATATCTCGCCGGCCGGGAGTGGCCGGGCAAACAGGTAGCCCTGCATCAGGTCGCAGCCGAGCTGGCGCAGATAGGCGCGCTGGGCTTCGCTTTCCACCCCTTCGGCGATCACTTCCAGACCGAGCGCGTGCGCCAGGGCGATGGTGGCGGAGCAGATGGCGGCGTCGTTGGGGTCGGTCTCGATGTCCTTGACGAAACCCCGGTCCAGTTTCAGGCGCTGGATGGGCAGCAACTTGAGGTAGGCGAGCGAGGAATAGCCGGTGCCGAAGTCGTCGATCGCCAGTTCCACGCCCAGTTCGCGCAATGCGCGCAGGGTGCGGATGGTGGCCTCGGCGTCGTGCATGGCGCTCGATTCGGTGATTTCAAGCTCCAGTTCGTGACCGTCGAGGCCATGCCGGTCGAGCGTGTTCGCCACCCGTTCGACCAGGCCGGTCTGGCGCAATTGTTGCAGGGACAGGTTGACCGCGATGCGGTAGCCGGTATGGCCGGCCGCCTTCCAGGCGGCGAGCTGGGCGCATGCGGTGTCGAGCACCCATTCGCCGAGAGGCAGGATGAGGCCGGATTCCTCGGCGATGGGGATGAACCGGTCGGGCGGGATCAGGCCCTGGTCCGGGTGGTTCCAGCGTACCAGGGCCTCGAAACCGAGCAGGGCGCCGCTGGCGGGGTCGACCTGGGCCTGGTAGTGGACGCTGAACTGGTCGCGCGCCAGTGCCTCGTGCAGGCGGCTTTCCAGCAACAGGCGGTCCGAAGATGCCTGGTTCATGGCGGGGTCGTAGAACTGGTAATTGTTCCGGCCCATCGCCTTGGCGTGATACATGGCGGTATCGGCGTTCTTCATCAGGGTTTCGCTGTCTCCGCCATCGTTGGGGTATAGGCCGATGCCGATGCTGGGACTGCTGCGCAGGGCATGGCCGGCGAGCTGGAAGGGCTCGGCGAAGCGCTCGATGATCTTTTCCGCGATGTGGCTGGCGGCCAGCACCGCGCTCGTGCCTTGAGCCAGCACCACGAACTCGTCGCCGCCGAGGCGGGCGACCAGGTCGTTCTCGCGCAGGCAAGCCTTGAGACGTTCGGCGACCTCGATCAGAAGCTGGTCGCCGACGTTGTGGCCGAGGGTGTCGTTGATCTGCTTGAAGCGGTCCAGGTCGATGAACAGCAGGGCCAGTTCGATGCCCTCGCGGCGGGCATTGGCGAGTGCCTGTTCGAGGGCGATGCCGAGGTGGAGGCGGTTGGGCAGTCCGGTGAGCGCGTCGTGGTGGGCCAGTTTGCAGATGCGTTCCTCCGCCGCCTTCTGAGCACTGATGTCGGTGAAGCTGGCGATGTGATAGTCGATCTCGCCATGTGGATTGCGTACCACCGAGATGGTGAGCAGCTTGGGGTATACATGGCCGTCCTTGTGCCGGTCCCACATCTCGCCTTGCCAGAGTCCTTCGGCCTGGATGGCCTGCCACATGGCCTGGTAGTCGTTGGCGCGGTTGCGGCTGGAAGCGAGCAGGCGCGGGTTCTGGCCACGCACCTCGGCGGCGGAGTAGCCAGTCATCCGCTCGAAGGCGGAGTTGACTTCGAGGATGTTGTTGGCGCGGTCGGTGATCATGATCGCCTCGCCGCTGTGTTCGAACACATGCGCGGCAAGGCGCAGCTGGCGCTCGAACCGCTTGCGTTGCAGCAGGTTGCGCACCCGCGCCAGCAGTACCCGGGTGACCACCGGCTTGGTGAGGTAATCGTCGGCGCCCAGGTCGAGGCCGTCGAGCTGGCTCTGCTCGCTGGCATCCGCCGACACGAAGATGGCGGGGATGTCGAGGGTGGCCGGGTCCTCGCGCAGCTGACGCAGCACGTCGATTCCGCTCAGGCCCGGCATCATCACGTCGAGCAGGATCAGCTCGGGCTTGTCGGCGGATCGGGCGATCTCCAGCGCCATCGCTCCGGAGGTGGCGATCTTGATCCGGTAATCGGTCTTTAGCGCGGCGGCCAGCACATGCAGGTTGGCGGGCTGGTCGTCGACCAGCAGGATGAGGGGCTTGTTGGGGGCGGTTTCGGTCATGATCCTGCTTGGCGGGCGGGCGGGGAATTCGGTTCCCGGCCGGTTCGGTTCCTGTCCTGGGGCAGGTTGGCGAGGGCGCGCAGCTGGGCGATCGTGGCCAAGGCGGCATCGTGGTCGAACTGGTCGATCTGGCGCAGCAGGCGGGCGACCGGGCTGTGCTGCGGTTCGCCCTGGGCGAGGTCGTTGAGCTGGGCGAGGAGCTCGTCCGGAACCAGTTCGTGCTGTTCCAGGGGCAGTGCCAGTCGGTCGAGCAGTTCGGCCAGCGCGGTGGGGTCGTGGCTGGCCGGCGTGCTGCCGGCGGCGTCGCCCAGATGGCTGGCGATTCCAGCGCGCAGCGTGGTGAGCGCGGCGCTGAATCCGGCTACGCCGGCGCGCAGGGCTTCGGGGCCGGCCTCCGACTGGAGCAGGCTTTCCAGGCGGGCGCAGCTCTCGGCCAGACGACGGGCACCGAGGTTGGCTGCTTCGCCCTTGATGGCATGCAGGCGGGCGGCGAGGCTGGTCCGGTCGCCCCCGGCGAGCCCGGCCTCGATGCCGGCGACGGTGTTGTCATGGTCACGGGCGAAGCCGCGCAGCAGGCGGGCGTACAGGGCGCGGTCGCCGTCGAGGCGGGCGAGCGCGGCCTCGACTTCGAGGTCGGGCAGGTGGACGGGGAAATCGCCCGCCTCCGTCGATGCCGGCGGGACGCGACGGGTGGCGTGCCCGGGCAGCCACTTGCGCAGGGCGCGCAGCAGGGCTTCCGGCTCGATCGGCTTGGCGATGAAGTCGACCATGCCGGCCTGTTCGCAGCGGGCACGGTCCTCGCTCATCACCGCCGCGGTCATGGCGACCACCGGTGGCGCGTCGGGCCGCTCGCGCAGGCGCCGGGTGGCCTCGAAGCCGTCCATCAACGGCATGTGCAGGTCCATCAGCACCAGATCGAAGCGTGCCCCTTCGATGGCCTCCAGGGCGGCTGCGCCATGCGCCGCGAGGCTGACCTCGATTTCGCGGCGGCGGAGGAACTCGGCCGCCACCAGCTGGTTGGTCGGGTTGTCCTCCACCAGCAGGACGCGGGCGCCGGGGAACACCAGTTCGTCCGCGCCGGGGGGGGTGCGTGCCAGCATTGCAGCCGGCTGACCGTCCAGATGCCGGTCGCCGGCGAGCGCGTCGAACAGCGCCGAGGGCGTGACCGGTTTGGTCAGCAGGCCGCCCAGGCGGATGGAGCCGGCTTCGGCCAGCAGAGCTTCCTTGTCGTGCGCAGTCACCATTACCACCAGCAAGGGGTGACTGAGCCGGCCGGCGTTGTGGTCATCTTCCAGCCGGCGCGCCACATCCAGGCCACTCATGCCGGGCATGCGCCAGTCGAGCAGGAGCCAGTCGAACGGCCGCCCGGCGGTCTCGGCGGCGTGGATCGCGGCCAGCGCCGCAGCGCCATCCTCGACC
>CAZOZD010000025.1:0-1129 GCA_964584195.1 uncultured Burkholderiales bacterium | reverse complement strand
TCGGCGTCGAGCCCCCATGCCGTGAGCAGCTGGCCGAGGATAGTACGGCCGGTGGGCTGGTCGTCCACCACCAGCACCCGCCGTCCGCCCAGGGCGTGCAGGTCCTGGGCCGGGAGACTCGCTGCCGGGGTTCCCGGCAACTGGACGACGACGGTGAAGCAGAATGTGGCGCCGGCGCCTTCCTGGCTTGACACGCTGATGTCGCCGCCCATGAGCTGGACCAGGTGCTGGCTGATGGCCAGGCCGAGGCCGGTGCCGCCATAGCGGCGGGTGATGCTGCCGTCGGCCTGGGTGAATGCCTGGAACAGGCGCTCGACCTGATCCCTGGATAGGCCGATGCCGGTGTCGCGGACTGCGAAGCGGAGGGTGAGACGATGACCGTCGCGTTCGCCGGGCTCCACCTTGATGTGGATTTCGCCCGACTCGGTGAACTTGACCGCGTTGCCGACCAGGTTGTTGAGCACTTGGGTGAGGCGCAGTGGATCGCTGAGCACACGCGCCGGCACGCCGGGGTCGATCTCGATGAACAGTTCGAGGCCTTTTTCCTCGATACGGGCGGAAAACAGGTCGGCCACGCTGCGCAGCAGGTCCTCGATCGCGACCTGGACGGGCTCGATGTCGAGCCGGCCGGCCTCGATCTTGGAGTAGTCGAGGATGTCGTTGAGGATGCCGAGCAGGGCGCGCGCCGAGGTGTGCGCCTTCCTCAGGAAATCCTCCTGGCGCGGCGTCAGTCCCGAATCCAGCACCAGCTGGGTGAGGCCGAGGATGGCGTTCATCGGGGTGCGGATCTCGTGGCTCATGTTGGCGAGAAACTCGCTCTTGGCGCGGTTGGCGGCTTCGGCCGCCTGCTTGGCTTCGATCAGGGTCCGTTCCGCTTCCTTGCGCTGGGTGATGTCGCGCAGGAACCCCACCAGGCGGCCGTCGTCGATCTCGATGAGGTTGACGCTGACCTCGACGTCGATGATCCGGCCGTCCTTGCGGCGGTGGCGGGCCTCGAAGCGGTCATGGCCGGTGGTGAGTATGGTTTCGATGTGGGCGCGGGTTTCCTCCGGGTGTTCGCTGGCCTCGATGTCCGGGATCGCCATGCTCAGCAGTTCCTCGCGCCGGTAGCCGATCAGCTCGCAGTAGG
>CAZOZD010000024.1:0-15579 GCA_964584195.1 uncultured Burkholderiales bacterium | reverse complement strand
GTCCGGTCATCCTGGTGTCCAAGGACATCAACATGCGCATCAAGGCGCGCGCACTCGGCATTCCGGCGGAGGACTATTTCAACGACAAGGTTCTGGAAGACACCGACCTGCTCTACAGCGGGGTACGCGAATTGTCGGCTGATTTCTGGGACACGCACGGCAAGGGCATGGAGTCGTGGAAAGAGGCCAGCCACGTCGGTTACCGCATCCACGGGCCGCTCTGCGCCTCGCTGCACGTGAATGAATTCGTCTACCAGGAGCCCGGCCGGGGCGGCAAGCCATTCTATGCCGTGGTGCGGGAGATCGCCGGAAACAAGGCAACCCTGCATACCATCACCGATTACAGTCATCAGAAAAACAATGTATGGGGAATCACCGCGCGCAATCGCGAACAGAATTTCGCGCTCAACATGCTGATGGACCCCTCGATCGATTTCGTCACCCTGCTCGGCCAGGCCGGCACCGGCAAGACCCTGCTCACGCTCGCGGCCGGACTCAACCAGACCCTGGAAAAGAAGCTGTACAGCGAGATCATCGTCACCCGCGTCACCGTGCCGGTGGGCGAGGACATCGGCTTCCTGCCCGGCAGCGAGGAAGAAAAGATGACGCCCTGGATGGGCGCCCTGGAAGACAACCTCGACGTGCTCAACCTGAATGACCAGGAAGCCGGCGAATGGGGCCGCGCCGCGACGCACGACCTGATCCGCGCCCGCATCAAGGTGAAATCGCTCAATTTCATGCGCGGCCGCACATTCCTCAACAAGTTCGTGATCATCGACGAGGCACAGAACCTCACCCCGAAACAGATGAAGACCCTGATCACCCGCGCCGGTCCCGGCACCAAGGTGGTGTGCCTGGGCAACATCGCCCAGATCGACACCCCCTACCTCACCGAAGGCAGCTCGGGCCTCACCTACGTGGTCGACCGTTTCAAGGGCTGGCCCCACTCCGGCCACGTCACCCTGGCGCGCGGCGAACGCTCGCGGCTCGCCGATCACGCCGCCGAGATCCTCTGACACCGTCATGCGCGCCATCGACCAGCGCACGCGAGGCGGAATTTCCATTACGGGCCGGTTTTCAAATGCAATGATTCATTAAGGAAACCCTGAACAAACCCCTCTCCCTCTGGGAGAGTTGGGGCGATTGAAGCAAGTGATTGATTTAATTTCGATCTCACCCCAGCCCCCTCTTCCCCGCACGCGGGGACGGGTAATTTAATCAGCATTTCCTTAAAAATCATTGGCCCCGATTCATTAGCCCGGATTCTCATTTTCGAGAACATCGACATTGACGTTCACACATTGCGATTCGATAATGTCATGCGCTCATGTACATTGTCATGCGCAATCCAATCTTCATTCAGCATTTCCATTTATCCATTCGCCGATATCAGGACCCATCATGTTCGATCTCAAATCCATGTCCCTTGCCGACCTGCTGGCATTGCAGAAAGCCATTCCCGCTGAACTCGAAGCGCGTCAACGCGAGGAAAAACTGAATCTGCTCAGCGAATTCCGCGAGCGCGCACGCAGCCTGGGCATGAGCCTGGAAGACGTGGTCGGCACCCCGGTCGGCCGCCGCTCGCGTCTCTCGGGTGCCCGGGTCGCCGCCAAATATGCCCATCCCCAGAACCCCTCGCTGACCTGGAGCGGTCGTGGCAAACGTCCGGGCTGGGTGCACGAGTGGCTGAACTCCGGTCGTTCCATCGACGAACTGGCGGTCTGAACCACCCCGGCCCGGGTCATGGCCAAACTCATGGCCAAACGCCAGTCCGGGCCACCGCGCCGGCCACGCGAGCCGGCGCCGCGGCCACCGCCGCGACCGCGCGGCCTTTTTTCAGGCACAATACGCCTCCCCTCCTGCTTGACTCAATCACCATGAAACGCCCCAAGACTGCCGACGAATATGTCGATCTGGTGCATCAGGCCGTCTACGAGATCGACGAATTCCGCACCGGACTCGACTACGATCCCGAAAACGCCGAAATGTACGGCCCATTCCTCGACCAGCTCGACACCATGGTGCGCAAGGTGTACGACGACATGGTGGCCGGCACCTACCAATGGGGCTTCGGCGAGGACCTGCCCTTCATGCCCATGGTGGTCAAGTTCGGTCGCCTAATCCCGTTCCAGCGCCTGTTGCTGCTGGTCAACGAAACCCACAAGAACGGCCTCGACGTTGACTAAGCTGCTGCTGGTCGTCGCGGTCACCGTGGCGGTGGTGTTCTGGCTGCGCCATCTAGGCCGCGCCCGCCGCGATCGGGCCGATCCGCCCCCCAGCATCGAGGACATGACCCGCTGCAAGCTATGCGGCGTGCACCTGCCCCGCTCCGAGGCGATCCAGAGCCAGGGCCAGACCTACTGCTGCGATGAGCACCGCCGTCGCGACCAGGGCTGATCCGGCCGCAACCCTCCCGCCCACGCCCCGCCCGAACCTGCCGGCGACGGTGCCGGAAAGTTTCTGGGGCTCACTGCGCCAGCTCAATGCATTCCGCCTGTTCCTGGTGGCGTTCTTCATCGCCCTGGCGGTGTTCGCCGAACGCCTGCAACTGATCGGCCAGCGCCACCTGTTCGCATTCATCGGCGTCAGCCTGTTCTACGGCCTGCTCGCCCTCGCCTTCGCCCATACCCTGCGCCAGCGCCAGCCCAGCTTCGGCCGCCAGCTCGGCATCCAGCTGGTCAGCGACATCCTCCTGCTCACCGTGCTGATGTACCTGTCCGGCGGCAACGATACCGGCCTGGGCCTGCTCATCATCGTGCCGCTGGCGGCGGCCGGCATGCACCCGCGCGCCCGGGTGATGCTGCTTCTGCCTGCCATCGCCACCGTCGCAGTGCTTGTGGAGCAGTCCATGCACCTCTGGCTGCGCGAGGAGCTGACCGGTGGCTACACCCGCGCTGCCCTGCTCTCGGCCGGTTTCTTCGCCGTCGCCGGGCTGTCGCACATCCTCGCCAAGGGTGTGCTCAGCGCCACCCAGCTGGCCGGGGAACGGGCCGCCACGCTGGCCAGCCTGGAAAAGATCAATGCCCAGGTCATCCAGGATTTGCCCTACGGCGTGATCGTGATCGATGGCGAGGGCCAGGTGATGCAATCCAACGACCGCGCCGAGTCCCTGCTCGCCTGCGCCAGCCTGCCGCGCGCCCCACTGGGCCGCTGCGCCCCGGCGCTGGACGAACTCTGGCGCGATTGGCGCGGGCGCGGCGAACATGCCTGGCGGGTATTCGAACCGAACGACGGTCGCCGCCTGCGCGCCCGGGTACTGGAGCTGGATCCCGATCGCAGCACAGGCGCGGTGATCGTGATCGAGGATCTGAGCGAGCTGGAGGAAGAGGCCATGCGCATGAAGCTCGCCGCGCTCGGCCGCCTCACCGCCAACCTGGCGCACGAGATCCGCAACCCGCTCTCGGCCATCCAGCATGCCTCCGAATTGCTGCGCGAGGATAACCGCGACGAGGCCAGCGCGCGTCTCACCCGCATTATCGAGGACAACGTGGCACGCCTGAACTGGCTGGTCGAGGACGTGCTCTCGCTCAGCCGGCGCGACCGGCAAAACCGCGAGAAGATCGACCTGGCCGCGTTCCTGGACGAATTCGTCAGCCAGTTCCAGCGCAATGAAGGCGTGCCGCCGGGTGTGCTGTCACTGGAGGTTGCCGCCGGTGTGGACCGGATCGAATTCGATCGCATGCACCTGCACCAGGTGCTGTGGAACCTGTGCCGCAACGCCCATCGCTATGCCAGCCTGGGCCCGGCCAGTATCGTCCTGGCCGCCCATCCGGACGGCGCGCGCACCCTGATCGACGTCCGCAACGACGGCCCGGCCATCCCGCCTGAAATGCAGCTGCGCCTGTTCGACCCGTTCTACACCACGGAGAAGAGCGGCACCGGACTGGGCCTGTACATCGCCCGCGAGCTGGCCGAGGCCAACGGCGGCCAGCTGCGCTGCCTGCCCCAGACCCGGGGCGCGCTGTTCCGGGTCTACTGTCCCAGCGGAGGCGATTGAGCCATGACCGTCCCACGCATCCTCATCGTCGATGACGAACCCGACCTGCTCGACCTGATGGAAATCACCCTGGCCCGCATGGGTCTGGAAGTCGATCGCGCCAGCGGAGTGCGGGCCGCGCTCGACTGCCTGGCGGTGACCCGTTACGACCTCTGCCTGACCGACATGCGCCTGCCCGACGGCGAAGGCATGGAGATCGTCGCCCAGATCGGCCAGCGCTGGCCGCACACCCCGGTGGCGGTCATCACCGCCTTCGGTTCCGCCGACAATGCGGTGGCTGCGCTCAAGGCCGGCGCATTCGACTACCTCTCCAAGCCGGTCTCGCTCGACCAGCTACGCGCCCTGGTGCGCAGTGCACTGCGGCTGGCAGACCCGGAACGCCCTGGTGCAGGGCCGCCCAGCCTGATCGGCGAATCGGCGCCGATGCACCAGATCCGCGCCACCATCGAAAAACTGGCGCGCAGCCAGGCGCCGGTATTCATCTGCGGCGACTCCGGTACCGGCAAGGAAGTCGCCGCGCGCCTGATCCATGCACTGGGGCCGCGCGCCGGCAAGCCATTCATCGCCGTCAACTGCGGCGCCATCCCGGAAAACCTGATGGAAAGCGAGTTTTTCGGCCACCGCAAGGGCGCATTCACCGGCGCCGACCGCGATCACGACGGATTCTTCCAGGCCGCGCACGGCGGCACCCTGTTCCTCGACGAGGTGGTCGAGCTGCCCATGGCGATGCAGGTCAAGCTGCTGCGCGCCATCCAGGAACGGCGCGCGCGCCGGGTCGGCGGCGTGACCGAGGAGCCGGTCGATGCCCGCATCATCAGTGCCTCGCATCACGAACTGGGCAAGGCGGTGGAGGTCGGCCGCTTCCGTCACGACCTGTACTACCGGCTCAACGTCATCGAACTGCGCATGCCCCGGCTAAGCGAGCGGCGCGAGGACATCCCCCGGCTGGCCGAGCACATCACCGGACGGCTCGCCGCCGCCTCCGGCCGGGCGCTGCCCACCCTCCGCGCGGAAGCCATGGCAGCCCTGTGCGACTACAGCTTTCCCGGCAACGTGCGCGAACTGGAAAACATCCTCGAACGCGCATTTGCGCTCAGCGACGGCGACCCGATCGGCGTCGCCGAACTCAACCTGGCCCCCGAGCCGAACGCACCCGGCGCCCCGCCCGGAACCGGCGAAGGCTGGCAGGGCCGCCCCCTGCAGGACTACCTGGACCAGGTCGAACGCGAAGCCATCCTGCGTGCGCTCGACGAGACCGGCTGGAACCGTACCGCCGCCGCCCGCCTGCTCGGCGTCACCTTCCGCAGCCTGCGTTACCGCATCGACCGCCTCGGCATCGAGGCCGACGACGGGGGGGCCGCATGAGCGGCGCACCCCACCCGCTGCGTCAGGACATCGAGCGCGAACTCGCCTTCTGCAGCGCTCGCACCGGGCTCGACCATCTCGACGAACGGGTACTGGCGGCCATCGAGGCCATCCCCCGGGCCGAGTTCGTCCCTCCCGAGTTGCGCCCCCTCGCCCTGCGCGACGGCCCCTTGCCGATCGGTCTCGGCCAGACCATCTCGCAACCCTTCATCGTCGCGCTGATGACCCACCTCCTGGCGCCACGACCGGAGCACCGCTGCCTTGAAGTGGGCACTGGCTCGGGCTACCAGGCCGCGCTGCTGTCGATCCTGGTGGCCGAGGTATACAGCATCGAGATACTCGCCCCGCTCGCCGGATCGGCCCGCGACCGCCTGGCCCGCCTCGGCCACGCCAATGTCCGGGTGCGCCACGGCGACGGTCGCGCCGGCTGGCCGGAGGCGGCCCCGTTCGACGGCATCGTGGTCACCGCCGCCACCCCCGTGCCGGCCCCCGCCTGGATCGAACAATTGCGCCCCGGTGGCGCGCTGGTGGCGCCGATCGGCCCTCCCGGCGGCACCCAGATATTGCGGCACTACACGAAGCTGGAAGACGGCCGGGTGCTGGAACGCGACGTCCTCGAAGTGGTCTTCGTGCCACTCACCGGCACGCCCGCCTGAACGTGCCGGCCGGAGTCCCGGCGCTGCTCAGGCCGGCGCGGTCAGGCGCTCCAGTTCGGCCAGGCCGGCCAGCGCCTCCGCGCGCGAAGCGCCGCACATCCCGGGGCTGGGGGTCAGGCCAGAGCAGCAGGCCGGCCGCTCCGGGCGGCCGAACACGGCGCAACGCCATTCCGGGGTGAGCTGGACGCAGGCCACCCCGGCCGGCTTTCCGGACGGCAGGCCCGGTATGGGGCTGGATATCGATGGCGCGATGCAACATGCAGCGCAGCCGGGACGGCAATCAAAGCTCACGTGCGGGTGCGCTCACCGGGCGGCACGGACGGGGGAGGCGCATCGCGCCGGGGCGGTGCCTGGCGTGGCCCGGCCTCGCGTTCGCGCTGGCGGCGCTCCATCTCCAGGCGGGCGCGCTCCAGTTCGCGCTGCAATGCGAACAGCATCATGCGCACGGCGAGGTCGCCCTCGCGCAGCATGCGCTGCTTCATCACTTCGAGCTTGAACATCAACTCGGGCGGCAGGCCGGGCGGCTCCTCCTCCTTCATGTGGGCAATGACTGCATCGCGCATGAAGTCGAACAGGTCACGCAGTTCGTTCTCGTTGAGAAAGGCGGCGAAGGGCAGGCCGCGCGCCTCGGAGCGGGCCTCCGGACGCGGTTCGGGCGCGCTTTCCTGGGCCTGGGCGGGTGCGGCGCCGGCGCTCAGGACGAGACCGAGTACGAGCGGGCGGAGGATGGAAGCGATGCGGGTCATGGCGGACCTCGTAAACGTCAAGTCATTCGTAGCGCAATGCCTGGATGGGGGTGAGGCGGGCGGCCTTACGGGCCGGATACCAGCCGAAGAATATGCCGACCGCCATGGCCGAGCCTACGGCAAGCAGCACGGCATGGGTCTGGAACACCACCGGCCAGGCGAGCCAGTGTTCCACCGCCAGCGAGGCGGCGATGCCCAGGCCGATGCCGGCCAGCCCCCCGATCAGGGCGAGGATGATCGCTTCGACCAGGAATTGCAACAGGATGTCGCGCCCGCGCGCGCCCACCGCGAGGCGGATGCCGATCTCGCGGGTGCGTTCGGTGACCGAGACCAGCATGATGTTCATGATGCCGATGCCGCCCACCAGCAGCGACACCGAGGCGATCGCCGCCAGCAGCCCGGACAGCGCGCGCGAGGCGGCCTGTTCTGCGGCCACCACCTCGGACAGGTTGCGCAGGTTGAAATCATCCTCCTGGTCCGGCTGAAGGCGGTGGCGCTGACGCAAAAGCTCGCGCACCGCGGTCTCGCCGGCGGCCATGTCGGCGCCGTCCTTGAGCTTGACGTAGATATGCCCGACGCTGTCCGGCCGGCCGGCCGGGCTGCCCAGGATTCGGCCGCGCGCGGCGGGGATGGGGATCACCACCATGTCGTCCTGGTCCTGGCCCATCATGCTCTGGCCCTTGGGCGCGAGCAGGCCGACGATGGTGAACGGCACCTGCTTGACGCGCAGGATCTGGCCGGTCGGATCGGTGCCGCCGAACAGCATGTCGGCCACGGTCTGGCCGACCAGTGCGACCTGGCTGGAGCCGCGCGCGTCGCTCTCGTCGAGGCTGCGGCCGCGCACCACCTTCCAGTCGCGCGCAACGAGGTAGTCCGGGGTGACGCCGAAGATCTGCGACGACCAGTTGAGGTTGCCATGCACCAGCTGGCCGCTGCCGCGCAGGGCGGCACCGGCCGCGAGCACGCTGCCGATCTCGTCCTGGATGGCGCGCGCGTCGCGCTCGGTGAGGGTGTTGCGGCTGCCGGCGCCGAGCCGCACGCCGCTCGCGGTGACCGTGCCGGGCAGCACCAGGAGCAGGTTGGAACCCAGTCCTTTCAGCTCTTCGGCGACCTGGCGGCGGGCGCCCTCGCCCACCGCCAGCATGGTGATGACGGCCGCCACGCCGATGATGATGCCCAGCGTGGTGAGCAGGCTGCGCAGGCGGTTGGCGCGCAGGGCGCGGGCGGCGGTGCGGGCGGTGTCGGCGAGGTTCATGCCGCCTGACCCAGGAGATCGGCGGCGCGTTGCAGCCGATCGACGTGCCGGTCCTCGACGATGCAGCCATCGCGGAAGCGGATGATGCGGCCGGCGAACGCGGCGATGTCCGGCTCGTGGGTGACCAGCACCAGGGTGATGCCGGAATCGTTCAGCGCCTGGAACAGGGCCATCAGCTCCAGGCTGGTGTGGCTGTCGAGCGCGCCGGTGGGTTCGTCGGCGAGGATCAGCGGCGGCTCGTTGACGAGCGCGCGGGCGATCGCCACCCGCTGCTGCTGGCCGCCGGACAGCTGCGCCGGCCGGTGTCCGGCGCGCTCTGCAAGCCCCACCCGGGCCAGCATGGCCTGGGCGCGACGGTGCCGTTCGGCGGCCGGCACCCGGGCGTAGAGCAGGGGCAGCTCGACGTTTTCCAGGGCCGTGGCCCGCGGCAAGAGGCTGAAGTTCTGGAACACGAAGCCCAGGGTACGGTTGCGCAATGCCGCCAGTGCATCATCGGCAAGTTGCGCGACATCGACCCCATCGAGTCGGTAGGTGCCGGCGTCCGCCCGATCGAGCCCGCCGATCAGGTTCATGAAGGTGGACTTTCCGGAGCCGGAAGCGCCCATGATGGCGACGAACTCGCCCCGCTCGATCGCCAGATCGACCCCGCGCAGGGCCGGCACGCGCACCTCGCCAAGGCGGTATTCGCGTGTCAGCCCGGCCACCTCGATCAGCGCCATGGTCCCGGCTCAGAACGCCCGGCCGAACGGACGCGCCGGCTTATTGCCCGGCTCGGCCTGGGCGAGGATGACTGCGTCGGCCTCCTTGAGATCGCCGGCCAGCACCTCGGTGAACCGGCCATCGCTCACCCCCAGCCGCAGCGCCACCGGCACGGGTTTGCCGTCCGGGCCCGGCCTCCACACCCGGCCGGGGATGCCGGGGCCTTCGACGCGAGCGCCCACATCCATCCGGATCGGCTTGCCCTCGGCATCGAGCGGTCTGAAGCGCAGGGCCTCGTTCGACACCTTGAGCGCATCGGCGCGCTCGTCGGTGCGGATGCGGGCGTTGGCGGTCATGCCGGGCAGCAGCTTGAGCTCGGGATTGTCGACCCGGGCGATCACCGCGTAGGTGACGACGTTGTTGCTGACCTGAGGCGCGAGCCGGATCTGGCTCACGTCGCCGCTGAAACGCCCGCCGGGATGGGCATCGACACTGAAGTTCACCTTCTGTCCCATGCGCACCCGACCGATGTCGGCCTCGTCCACGGCGATCTGCACCTCCATGCGGGTGAGGTCCTGGGCGATGGCGAACAGCACCGGCGCCTGCAGGCTGGCGGCCACGGTCTGGCCGACATCGACATTGCGGCTCACCACCACCCCGTCCACCGGCGCCCGGATCACCGTATGCTCCAGTTCCAGCCGTGCCTGGCGCAGCGCGGCCTGACGTTGTGCGAGCAGGGCGAGCGCGTTTTCGACCTGGGCCCGGCCCACCCGCGCCTCGGCCTCGGCCAGCCTGTGCTGCTCCCGGTTGCTGGCAAGGAGCGCCTCGACCCGCTCCAGCTCGGCCGGGGAAAGGAAACCCTGTCCCACCAGCACGCGCTTGCGCTCGGCGTCCCGCCGCGCCTCGTCGAGGGCGATGCCGGCCTTGGCAAGACCCGCCTCGCGCACCGCCAGATTGCCGCGCGCTACCTCGGCGCTGCTTTCCGCGGCGCGAACATCGGCCTCGGCCTGCGCCACCCGGCTTTGGAAGGTCTGCGGATCGAGCCGGGCGATGACCTGGCCGCGCCGTACCGGGCTGTTGAAATCGACCTCCAGGGATTCGATCTGACCGGAGACCTGCGAGCCGACCTGCACCGTAAGACGCGCCGCCAGGGTGCCGCTGGCGTTCACCGTGGCGCTGAGCGGGCCGCGTTCGACCGTGCCGAGGGTATACGGGCTTTCCACCTCGCGCGCCGGCCAGGGCGAAAACCACCACGCCAGCGGGGCGAGGAGGAGTACTACGGCCAGGGAGATCCGCCAGTGACGCATGGGTTCATCCTTGCTGAAAGACCCTCTCCCGCCAGGAGAGGGGTGAGGGAGGCGCGGTTCCTGCTCGACATGCCACGTGGCCCCCTGCGCACGCTCAACGTTCCGCCGGCAGCGGCGCGAGCAGGGCCTGGATGTCAGCCTCGCCAAACTTGGAGAGTGCGGCGCCGTCCTCGGACAGCACCCCGGCGGCGAGATCGGCCTTCTTTTCCTGCAATGCGAGGATCTTTTCCTCGATGCTGCCGGCCACCACCAGCTTGTACACGAATACGTTCCGGGTCTGACCGAGACGATGGACGCGGTCGGTGGCCTGGTTTTCCACCGCCGGGTTCCACCACGGGTCGAAATGGATGACGGTGTCCGCGGCGGTGAGGTTCAGCCCCACCCCGCCGGCCTTGAGCGAGATCAGGAACACCGGCGCCTCGCCGTCCTGGAAGCGGCGGATCACCGCCTCGCGGTCGCGGGTGTCGCCGGTGAGCAGCACATAGGGGATCGTCCTTTTTTCCAGTTCGTCCTGGATCAGCGCCAGCATGCTGGTGAACTGGGAGAACAGCAGGATGCGCCGGCCTTCCTCGATCATCTCCGGCAGGATGTCCATCAGCAGTTCGAGCTTGGCCCGCTCCTTCACCTTCTTCGCCGCCGGCAGCTTGAGCAGACGCGGGTCGCAACAGACCTGCCTGAGCTTGAGCAATGCATCGAGGATGACGATCTGGCTGCGGTTGAAGCCCTTGGCGGCAATCTCCTCGCGGATGCGCACATCCATGGCGGTGCGCACGGTCTCGTACAGGTCGCGCTGACCGCCCTCCAGCTCCACGGTGCGCACGATCACGGTCTTGGGCGGCAGTTCACGGGCCACGTCTTCCTTGCGCCGGCGCAGGATGAATGGCTTCAGGCGCGCGGCCAGCAGGTCGCGGCGGAGCTGGTCGCCATGTTTCTCGATCGGGGTGCGCCAGGTGCGGCTGAACCCCTTCTGGTCAGCAAGAAATCCGGGCAGCAGGAAATCGAACTGTGCCCACAGCTCGCCGAGGTGGTTTTCCAGCGGCGTGCCAGTCAGACAGAGACGATGCCGGGCGGAGAGCTTGCGCACTGCCTGGGCCGACTGGCTGGCAGCGTTTTTCACCGTCTGCGCCTCGTCCAGGATGAGCAGGTGGTAGGGGTGTTCGGCGAGCCGGTCGATGTCGCGCCAGAGCAGGGGGTAGGTGGTGAGGCATACGTCATGCGCGGGGATCTCGGCAAAACGCTCGGCCCGATCCGGTCCGTGCAGCGACAGCACCTTGAGTGCGGGGGCGAAGCGTTCCGCCTCGCGCCTCCAGTTGAAGATCAGCGAGGTGGGCAGCACCACCAGCGCGGGCCGGTCGAGCCGTCCGGATTCCTTCTCCAGGAGCAGGTGGGCCAGCGTCTGGGCGGTCTTGCCCAGACCCATGTCGTCGGCGAGGATGCCGGCCAGCTCCTGCCGGCGCAGGTATTGCAGCCAGGCCAGGCCCTCCATCTGGTAGGGGCGCAGCTCGATGGCGAATCCCTTGGGCGCCTCGACCGGCTCGATCCCGCCCTGATGGCTGAGTCGCTCCGCCAGACGCCGCACCGCCGCATCGCCCTTGAACTGCCAGCGCTGCATTTCGGCCAGCTCCGCCAGACGCGGCGCGTCCAGGCGCGGCAGACGCAGGGTGTCGCCCGGCGGCGCATCGAACAGGTCGATCAGTGTGCGGGCGATCGGTTTCAGCCGCCCGGCCGGCACCCGGATGCGCGCGCCCTCGGGCGTGATGAGATCGACCGGGGCCTCGTCCTCGATCGCGGCCAGCTTGGGTGCGTTCAGCCAGCGCGGATCGCTCTGGAACAGGCTGTGCAGCAGCGGTGCCAGGGGC
The DNA here is from genome assembly GCA_964584195.1 of uncultured Burkholderiales bacterium. Classification (GTDB taxonomy): domain Bacteria; phylum Pseudomonadota; class Gammaproteobacteria; order Burkholderiales; family Thiobacillaceae; genus CAZOZD01. The sequence goes on along the minus strand of CAZOZD010000024.1, from coordinate 3,695 downwards.
AGGCGCCTGCCCTCGACGACGATGCCCATGTCGAGATTGAACCAGCCGTTCTCGGTCTCGGCGATGTCCGCTTCCCAGGCATCCACCTCCAGCACGTGGTGGCGGAAGCCGGGCGGGATCGCGATCTCCCAGCCTTGCTCGCGCAGCACGGGCAGGGCGCCGGCCATGAATGCCGGCCAGTGTTCCTCGCTTTGCAGGCCGTACATGTGCTTCGCCGGCGCGGGTCCGGTCAGATAGAGCTGGTGCGGTGCTACGCGGGAAAAACCGAGCCGGGCCAGGTGATCGAACAGCCGTTTTTCCTCCTGGGGCCGGCGCTTGATGTGCAGGGCCTCCCCTTCCGGGGTGGTAATGAATTCGGCGGAACTCTCCGCATCCACCGCCTGCCCGGCGTACTTGAAGCCGAGCACGGCATAGTCGAACTGGGTGGCGCGGGTGGGGTAGTCGCGATAACGGTTGACGCCATACACCCCCAGGGTACCCAGGTGCAGCACCGGCGTGGGCGACTCGTCGATCACCTTCAGTTCAGGGGCCGCCGGCGGCGGCAACTCCGGCGCCAGTTCGGCCAGTGCCCCGGCCACCACCGGCAGGTCCGCCTCGGTGAGCGGCGGCATGCGCATGAGTTCCGCCACCTGGCCGACCGGATAGGGCAGCGCGAGCGGCCCCACCGCGCTCAGGCCGAGGTCGACATACCACAACCCGTGGATCAGCATCGGCCAGGCCTCGCCACCCTGCTCGACACCGGCCTCGATCGCCGGCAACACCCGGCCATGCGCATCGTGCCGCCACTCAATGCCGCCGGCGCGCGCCTCGCCCAGCGTGAGGCCGCGCCAGGGCGGCGGCCCGGCCAGCGCCCTGCCGGTGGCGAGCATGCGCTTCAGTGCATCCTCGCCCAGCTCGCCGCGCAGTGGATAGTCGGTGTGATAACGGTCGCCCTCACGCCCGGCCCAGAGCAGGCGCAGGATGGGCAGATCATCCTCGCGCACGAAAGCGGCCGGCTTGAGCAGGGTCTTCTCGACGTTGTCCCATTCCTGGAGGCCGGCGCTGGGCATGCCCTCGCTGTTGAGGCGCGACTTGAGCATGCGCACGCACCATTCGGTATCGTTCAATGGCTCGATGAAGTAGAACAGCGCATCCTTGCTCGCGGCCTTGCGCCGGGCCGGCCGGGCCGGATTGGCCGTGACCGCGGCGCGTTCGCGAAACTGCTCCAGCCATTGCAGCACCGCCGGGCTGACCCGCTTCTCGCCCGGACCCGCCTTTTGCCCCTGCAACACACGCAGCACTGCCGCGGTGTGCTTGCACATCCAGCCCACCGGGCAGGTGCATTCCGCCGACAGGTGCAGCTCGCCATTCTTCGCCCGCTGGAATGCGATGTGCACGGCATAGGGCCGACGCGCGGTGCCGACCACGGTGGCGGCGACGCGGGCACCCGACACCTCCAGGATGCGTACCCGGTCCAGATAATCCCCGGAACGGGCAAGATCCTGGGCGTAATACCAGCGTTTGAGGTCTTTTTCGTCGTAGGCCGGAAGCTCGTTGAGGATGTTCATGGCGGGGCGGCAGCACGGTTGGCAAACGGGAAGTTTACCCCGAACAGGCTCAGGTTCCGCAGAAGGTTCTGAACTCCGCCATGAATCCGGCCGGGGCCGGTTCGGCATGGACAGCATGCCCCGGAACTTCATCGAAAGGCCGGCCCAGCGCCGCAAGCAAGCCTTCGAAGGGCGCGAGATCGCCCGCCTCCGAGGCGGCTTCCAGTGCCGCCTCGACACGGTGATTGCGCGGAATCAGCCAGGGGTTGACGCGCCGCATCGATGCCGTCCGCGCCTCAGGGTCGAGGGCATCGAGCGCGCAGCGCTGGCGCCAGTGCGCGAGCCAGCCCTCCAGGCCCGGCGTGCCGGGAAACAACGCCCGCAAGGGAGCCTCGTCGCCCGCCGCCGCGTCTGCGAGCCGGCGCCAGGCCAGGGTGTAATCCACCTGCTGCGCATGCATGAGGTCAAGCCAGCGCGCGCCCAGGGCGAGATCGGCGTCCGCCTCGCCGGCCTCCGTCAAACCCAGCTTGGCGCGCAGACCGGCGAGCCAGTGGGTGCGATAGCGCTCCATGAAGCGGTCGATCACGGCGCTGGCGCGCTCGATCGCCCGACCCTCGTCGGCATCGATGAGCGGCAGCAGGGTCTCGGCCAGACGCGCCAGGTTCCAGCGGGCGATGCGCGGCTGCGCCTGATAGGCGTAGCGACCCATCGCGTCGATTGAGCTGAACACCGCGTCCGGGTCGTAGGCCTCCATGAATGCGCACGGGCCGAAATCGATGCTCTCGCCGGAAATGGCCATGTTGTCGGTATTCATCACGCCGTGGATGAACCCGGCATGCATCCATTGTGCGATGAGCGCCGCCTGGCGTTCGGCCACGGCGTCCAGGAATTCGAGATAGGGATTTTCCGCGCCGGCACATTCGGGGTCATGCCGGGCGATGGCGTAATCGGCGAGCCGGCGCACATCCCCCAGCGTGCCGTGCGCGGCGAAATACTGGAATGTGCCGACCCGCAGATGGCTGGCCGCCACCCGGGTAAGGATGGCGCCGGGCAGGGCGCGTTCGCGGTACACCGGCTCGCCGGTCGCCACCACGGCCAGCGCCCGGGTGGTGGGGATGCCCAGGGCGTGCATGGACTCGCCGATCAGCACCTCGCGCAGCATCGGCCCCAGCGCCGCCTTGCCGTCGCCACGCCAGGAAAACGGCGTGCGCCCCGAGCCTTTCAGGGCGACGTCGCGGCGCCGCCCGTGGCGGTCGATGAGCTCGCCGATGAGCAGGGCGCGTCCGTCGCCGAGCTGCGGGTTGAACTGGCCGAACTGATGTCCGGCATAAGCCTGTGCAATGGGCTCGGCGCCCTCGGGCAGGGCATTGCCGGAAAACATCGCCGCCAGGGTGTCGGCATCGAGGCCGGCAAGATCCAGCCCCAGTTCATCCGCCAGGCCGCGATTGAAGAACAGCAGCGTCGGGGCCGGCACGGTCGCCGGCTGGCAGGATTCATGAAAACCGGCCAGGGCGCGGGCGTAACTGTGCTCGAAAGGAAAGGCTGGGCGGGCGGGAACGGAATTCATGTTGCGGGGCGGATCGAAACCTTGGGTAAACAGGACGAAACCTACGTCCGATCGCGCCCGAAATCCACCCCGCCGGCCGCATGGATATCACGACCGGGGCAGAACCCGCGGCTACAGCCGGAAGCGGCTGACCGAAGACTCCAGCATGTGTGCCAGTGCACGCAGCTCCTGGGTGGCGTGGGCGACCTGCTCGACCGAAGCGCCATTGGTCCGCGCGGCCTCGGTGATCTCCGCCACCCGGCGACCGATGTCGGCGGCGGCCTCGGACTGGCTTTGCGAGCTGCCCCGGATCTCGCGGATCAGCGAGACCACCCGGCCCACCGCCGCGTTGATCTCGCCCAGCGCCAGCCCCGCTTGGTTGGCAAGGCTGACGCCGTTGCTGACCTGTTCGCTGCCGCGCTCCATGATCTGGACGGTCTGCGCGGTCTCGTTCTGGATGGCCTGGATCATGGCCGATATTTCGCTGGTGGCGCTGGTGGTGCGCTCCGCCAGCTTGCGCACCTCGTCCGCAACCACCGCGAAACCGCGGCCCTGCTCGCCGGCCCGGGCGGCCTCGATGGCGGCGTTGAGCGCCAGCAGGTTGGTCTGGTCGGCGATGTCCT
>CAZOZD010000023.1:5742-15606 GCA_964584195.1 uncultured Burkholderiales bacterium | reverse complement strand
TCAACCCAGATTGTCCATTAGGACGCGGGAGGATGGCGAGACGGTTTTCGAGCAGATTGGCGTGCCCGTGCCAAGCCCATAGCCGAGTCTATGGGCGCGAAGCGGGCACGCCAAGGTGCCGCAAAACGGCCGCCAGGGCCCGCGTAGGCACGCAGGGCCGCCGAATGGACAATCTGGGTTCAATGCGAGCCCTCGTCACAGCCCGCGCTGGACTTGCACTCCCGGCACTCGTTCAGGATGCCCCGGGCACAGCGCGCGCAGCGTCCGCATTCAGCCGCCACGCCAAGCTGTTCACGCAAGCCGCGCATCGAGTCGAGCCCGCGCGCGACCGCCTCGCGAACCTGACGCTCGGTCACTGCCTGACATACGCATACATACATGATCGGACTCCCGCCTGAATACCAAGCCTCTATTGTTCACTAATGAGAATGGTTGTCAACACCCATCCGAATGAATCGGGAGCCTCACCTGGCGCTGGCCTGGCTTACTCCAGGACCGGCGGCATGTACTCCGGTGCCGGCAGTTCGAACACCGGCTCAGGGCCGGCCAGCTCCGGTGCCGGGGTGGTGTGTCCGAGCAGCTCGGGGAAGGCGATGACCAGGCCGACCATCACCAGCTGGATGGCAAGGAAGGGCAGCGCGCCCCAGTAGATGTCCACCGTGCGCAGGCTGGGCGGCGCGACGCTGCGCAGGTAGAACAGTGCGAAACCGAATGGCGGGTGCATGAACGCGGTCTGCATGTTGATCGCAAGCATCACGCCGAACCAGACCGGGTCGATGCCGAGCGCCATGGCCACCGGCACCAGCAGCGGCACGATGATGAATGCGATCTCGAAGAAGTCGAGGAAGAACGCAAGCAGGAAGATGAGCGCGTTGACCGCGATCAGGAACCCCAGCTCGCCACCGGGAAGACCGGAAAACAGCCCTTCCACCCACTGGTCGCCATCGACGCCGCGGAACACCAGCGAAAACACCGTCGAGCCGATCAGGATGAAGATCACGAAGCTGGTCAGCCGCGCGGTGGAATCCATCGACTGGCGCAGCACCGGCAGGTTCAGGCGACCCCGCGCGGCGGCCAGCGCCAGGGCTCCAACGGCACCCATGGCGCCGCCCTCGGTGGGCGTGGCGATGCCGAGGAAGATGGTGCCCAGCACCAGGAAGATGAGCACGATGGGCGGCAGCATCACCCGCACCACCCGCAGCGCCAGCTCGCGACCGCCGGGGCCCCGCTCTTCATCCGGCAGCTTCGGCAGGGCCGCCGGACGCAAGGTGGCCACCCCCAGCACATAAAGTGCGTAAAGGCCGACCAGCATCAGGGCCGGCACGATGGCGCCGCGATACATGTCGCCCACCGAGGTGCCGATCTGGTCGGCCAGCACGATGAGCACCAGGGAAGGCGGCACGATCTGGGCCAGGGTGCCCGAGGCGGCGATCACCCCGGCGGCCAGACGCCGGTCATAGCCGTGCCGGAGCATGACCGGCAGCGAGATCAGGCCCATGGCGATCACCGTGGCGGCCACCACGCCGGTGGTGGCGCCGAGCAGCATGCCGACCAGGATCACCGCATAGGCGATGCCGCCACGCACGGCGGCGAACAGCTGGCCCATGGTTTCCAGCAATTCCTCGGCGATGCCACTGCGCTCCAGCACCAGGCCCATGAAGGTAAAGAACGGGATGGCGAGCAGGGTCGAGTTCGACATCACGCCGAAGATGCGCTCCGGCAGGGCCTGCATCAGGCTGAATTCGAACAGCCCCATGCCGATGCCGATCCAGGCGAACAAGAGGCCATTGGCGGCAAGCGCGAAGGCCACCGGATAGCCGGTGAGCATGAACAGGATCAGCCCCATGAACATCAGCGGCGCCATCCATTCCGGGCTCATGACTGCTCCTTCAACGGTTCAGGCGTCGCTCCGGGCCGATGGCCCCGGTGCGGATTCGGCGACGAGACCACGCAGGCGCTCGACGCGATGGATGATCTCGGCCACCCCCTGCAATGCGAGCAGACTGAAGCCGAGCGGTATGGCGAGTCGTGCCGGCCAGCGCACAAGCCCCCCGGCATCGGCCGAGCGCTCGCCCAGGTTCCAGGCCTCGATGAAACTGGCCCAGCCCAGCCAGGCGATCAATCCGGCCATGGGCAGCAGAAACACGAGGCCGCCGGCCAGATCGATCCAGTCGCGCGTCCGCGGCGACAGGCGACTGTAGAAGAGGTCGACGCGGACATGCCCGTCGTGCTTCAGGGTGTAGCCGGCGGCGAGCAGGAACACGAACGCGAACAGGTACCACTGGATTTCCAGCCAGGCGTTCGAGCTCAGACTGAAGCCATAACGCGCCACCGCGTTGGCGGCCGAGATCAGCACCGCGAGCAGCACCAGCCAGCGCACCGATCGCCCCACCCAGTCGTTGAGCGTGTCGATGACAAGGGCGAGTCTGGATAGCGCGTTCATGGCCAGGCGCACGGCAAGCACTTCAGTGAATCTGCGCAGCCACTGGATGTGGCCGAATTTCCCGAACCCTGCCCTCTCAATGGGAGAGTGTCGATTTTTGCCGCTCCCTTCGGGCTAGCGTATGCACACATCTTTCGGCATACAAAGCGCGGGCGAACTCGCCCTTCCCCCACCGGGGGAAGGGCCGGGGATGAGGGAATCCAAACACCTTCCCCCGCAGGGGGAAGGTTGGGATGGGGGTGCGGCGTAAGCCGCGCCTTGGCGGGTGCAGGCACGCAACCGGCGGCCTTCGGCCACCACCCCCACCCTGCCCTCCCCCACAGGGGGAGGGATGAATTTATCGCGCTCGCACCCCGCTGCGCGGGGACCCGCTCCCCGCTCATACCGCCCCCGCCTTGCGCAACAGTTCGGCGAGGCGTTCGGCGACCAGGCGATAGCCCTTGGCGTTGGCGTGGATGGTGTCCGATTTCAGGCTGGGCTCCTTGAGCACGCTGTTGAATATCTCGCCTTCGAAGGGCAGGCCGAACTCGGTCGCAAGTTCGGCATAAAAATCCGGCGCGCCACTGAAAAGCCTGGGCGCCGGCACGCCGATCAACACCACAGGAATACCCCGCTCCCGGGCGATGAGGATCATCGCGCGCAGGTTGGCGACGGTTTCTTCCTCCGGCCGCTGGCGCAGCATGTCGTTGCCGCCCAGGCAGAGCAGGATGAGATCGGGACCGGTCTCCTCCAGCACCGAGGGCAGGCGCGCCAGGCCCCCGGCGGTGGTTTCGCCAGGCACCCCGGCATTGATCACCCGGCGACCGATGATGGCCTGCAACTGGGCCGGATAGGCCAGATCGACGCTGGTGCCGGTGCCATGGGTGAGGCTGTCGCCGAAGGCCAGGACCACCGCCTCGTCGGCGAGGCGCGGCAGGGACGGTACCCGTTCGCCGCAAGCGGCAAGACCGAGCAGGGCGAACAGGATCAGCCAGGCGACCGCGTATCCCGATGGTCGGGACAGGCGCCCTGGTCGATCGCCGCGATCCACTGCCCGCATGCCGCGCACCCGCCTCAGTTGCCGGCCACCGTCATACGCCCGATCAGGATGGAGCCGACCCGGCGTGAACCACGCACCTCGACATCCTCGCCGATGGCCTGGATGTCGGCGAACATTTCCCTGAGATTGCCGGCGATGGTGATCTCTTCCACCGGATAGGCAATCTCGCCGTTCTCGACCCAGAAACCGGCCGCGCCACGCGAATAATCGCCGGTGACCATGTTCAGACCGTGGCCCAGCAGCTCGGTGACCAGAAGGCCGCTCCCCATCCGGCGCAGCAGGGCGGCGAAATCCTCGCCGGTGCCGGGCACGATCAGGTTGTGGTTGCCGCCGGCGTTGCCGGTGCTCTGCATACCCAGCTTGCGGGCGCTGTAGGACGACAGGAAATAGCCTTCCACCCGTCCAGCCTTCACCACCTCACGCTCGCGCGCCGCCACGCCTTCGCTGTCGAAGGGCGCGCTGGCCAGCCCCCGGGCAATGAACGGCCGCTCCTCGATACGCATGAATTCCGGGAAGATCCGTTCGCCCAGGCTGTCGAGCAGGAAACTGGACTTGCGGTACAGGTGCCCCCCCGAAACCGCAGACACGAAACTGGCGATCAGCCCCGTGGCCACGGGGGCCTCGAACAGCACTGGACACTGCCGGGTGTCGAGCTTGCGCGCATTGAGCCGGCGCACCGTGCGCTCGCCGGCACGCCGGCCGACCGCCTCGGGCGGGTCCAGGTCCATGGCGGCGCGCGCGGTGCTGTACCAGTAATCACGCTGCATGGCGCCGTTTTCCTCGGCGATCACGGCGCAGGAGAGCGAATGCCGCGAACTGGCGTAACCGCCCGTGAAACCATGGCTGTTGGCATACACGAACTGCGATTCCTGGCGGCTGACGCTGCCGCCCTCGGAGTTACTGATGCGCGGATCGACCGCCATCGCCGCAGCCTCGGTGGCGCGCGCCAGCTCGATGGCCACGTCCACCGGCTGTTCCCAGGGGTGATACAGATCAAGCTCGAACCACTCGCGCGCCAGCAGTGCCGGATCGGCCAGCCCGGCGCAATCATCCTCGGCGGTGTAGCGGGCAATGGCCAGCGCCTTGTCCACGCAGCGCACCAGGGCGTCGCGGGAGAAATCGGAACTGGATGCGTGGCCACGGCGCTGGCCGACATACACCGTGACGCCGACCCCCTTGTCCTTGTTGTATTCCAGGGTCTCGACCTCGCCATGACGCACGCTGACCGTCTGCCCGAAGCCTTCCGAGACCTCGGTCTCGGCGGCGGTGGCGCCCTGGGCACGGGCCAGTTCGAGCACCTGGGCGGCAAGGTCGCGCAGTGCGGCGGCGGGATAAGTGAAACGGGTGTCCGACACGATAGGGACCTGATCCGGTGCAAAAGGTCGCTATGATACCAACCTTGGCCCACTCCCCCGCCCAAGATGAACGAACCCGAGGATGTACCTGGCGAAAACGAGATCGCCACCAAGAGCAAGACCCGGCGCAAGCAGGAATCCCAGGCCCTGCAGGACCTGGGCGCGGAGCTGGTACAACTGGCCGCCGACCGCCTTGCCCGCCTCGACCTGCCCGACGCATTGCGCGCCGCCGTGCTGGAGGCGCGCCGCATCCACGCCCATGGCGCCCTGCGCCGGCAGATGCAATACATCGGCAAGCTGATGCGCAGCCTCGACGCCGAACCCATCGCCGCCCAGCTCGCCGAACTGCGCGGCGAATCGGATGCCGCCAAGGCCCGCTTCCACAGCCTGGAGACCTGGCGTGCCCGCCTGATCGAGGACGACGCCGCGCTGACCGACTGGCTGGCGCGCCACCCCGACAGCGACGCCCAGCACCTGCGCCAGCTGATCCGCAATGCCCGCAAGGAGGCCCTCCAGGGCAAGCCGCCGCGGGCCAGCCGCGAGCTGTTTCGGGTTTTGCGCAACGAATCTGAATGACCCTTCAAAAAATCGGGCCATTCCACAAAATGCTGGATGCATGAATCGGATTGGGCTGCTAGCATCTGATTCCATGGTCAAATTTTTTCTGGGAGAACCCCATGTCGCGCGCCCGTCCATTCCTGAGCATGCTCGCCGCATTCGCGCTTTCTGCGCTTAGCCTGACTGCCTTCGCCAGTGAGGCGGCGGTCGCCCACGTCAAGGTGGTCAAGGGTGATGCATACATCGTCAGCAAGGGCCAGGCGGTCAAGGCCGCCGCCGGCAGCCCGGTCCCCGCCGGCGCGATCCTGCGTACCAGCGCCGGCGCATCCCTCGGGGTCACCTTCCGTGACAACACCGTGATGTCGTTCGGTCCGGATACCGAAGTCAGCGTCGACGAATTCGCCTATGCCCCCAACCAGGGCAACCTCAAGCTCGGCACCACGATCAAGAAGGGCACCCTCGCCTATCTGTCCGGCGCAATCGCCAGGCTCAAACCGGAGGCGGTCTCGGTCAACACCCCAACCGGAACCATCGGCGTGCGCGGCACCCACTTCGTGCTCAAGGTCGAAGCCGACTGAAGCCGGGACCACCACCATGAAGCGGTCCGGCCTCGCGCGCCTGCGCCCCCCCATCCTGGCCATCGGTCTCGCTGCCGCGCTACTCGGCGCGGCCGCACCCGTCCTGGCCAAAACCTATGTCGTGGTGCTGAAGAACCCGTTCACCAATCACGACCAGGTCCAGATCACCAACCCGCACGGTGTGTTCGGCATCCCCAGGGCCAGCTTCGGCGCCCGCGCCGACCAGCCTTTCATTACCGCCGAACGCATCGAAGCCGCAGAACTGGAGACCCGTTTCGGCCCGGCCCTGGAAGCGATGCGCGCCATCCTGGCGGAAGGCCTGCCGCCCCTGCCGGTCTCCTACGCCAGCCTGCTGGAACACCGCCAGGGCCCGCTCGGCCGGCTTCAGGTCCAGGCCCATGGCCGCTCGACCCGGCTGGATGGGAACGGCGCCGCGGTCCGCATCGACGGTCTTGATACCGAACCGTTCATCGCCACGACCGAGCGGATCCAGGCCGATTTCGGTGCACTGCTCGACACCCTCGAAGCAACCCGGCGCGCCGGTGCACCACTCACCACCTATGTCGCCCTGCTGCAAGACCCGGACGGCGGTACCGGCCAGGTGACCGTGGCCGACCCGCGCGGCCATGCCGCCCTGTCCCGCGCCGGCATGGCAATCAACCTCGATCCGCACACCACCGCCCTGGAGGCGGTCGAGATCGATCGCGAGCGAATCGAGGCCGACTTTGGCAGCACCTTGGGCGCCATGCCTGCCCAGCCACGCGAATTCATCCTGTACTTCGAACGCGGCGGCACGACGTTCACGCCCGACGCCCTGGCCAGGCTGGAGGAGATTCTGGCCGACCTGGCCGAACGCGCCAGCGCCGAGGTCCTTGTCGCGGGCCATGCCGACACTGTGGGACGGACTGCATTCAACGAAGCACTCTCGGCGCGCCGCGCCGAAGAAGTCGCGGCACGCTTGCGCCAGGCCGGCGCAAGCGTTTCGATCGAGGTCCAGTCCCATGGCAAGCGCAAGCCGCGCATCCCTACCCCGGACAACACAGACGAACCAGGCAACCGCCGGGTGGAAGTCTCCATCCGCTGAATCGTCGAGGACTGATCGCCGTGAGCACGGAGCTGCGCACCGCCACCCTCGCCGGCGGCTGCTTCTGGTGCCTGGAGGCGGCATTTGTCTTGCTCGAAGGGGTGCGCGGCGTGACTTCCGGATACATGGGCGGCGATCTGCGAGACCCCAGCTATGAAGCGGTATGCACGGGTACGAGCGGGCACGCCGAAGTGGTCCGGATCGAGTTCGATCTAGCGGTGGTGGATTACGCCACCCTGCTGGAAGTGTTCTTCGCCGTGCACGACCCCACCACCCTGAACCGGCAAGGCAACGATGTCGGCACCCAGTACCGCTCCGCCATCTTCTGGCATGATGCCGCCCAGCAGACAACCGCAAAAGCCGTCATCGCCGGCCTGGAGGCCGAAAACACATTCGGACGGCCGATCGTCACCGAACTCGCGCCGGCGACCACATTCTGGCCGGCCGAAGCGGTGCATGAAGACTATTTCCGCCGCCATCCCGGCCAGCCGTATTGTCGCTACGTCATCGCCCCCAAGCTGGACAAACTGCGCACCCGTTTCGCGGCGCGGCTGAAGCCCAGCTGAACCGCTCCCTCAACAGGTGTTCACCGCCCGGCAGCCCGCCACAACCGGTGCCGCCTGCGCCACTGGCCGTCCCTCCCGGATCCAGGCGCGGATGCCGTCCCGGACGTTGTACACAGTGGGATAGCCGGCCTGCTGGCTCAGAAACTGGCTGACCGCCCGGGTACGGTTTCCGGTACGGCAGATCACGACCACCGCGGTTCCCGGTTTCGCCACCTGCCGGGCCTTGGCCAGCCAGGCCGCAGGATCGGCGCGACCGCGCTCGTCGAAGAATGTCAACGGATGGCTGCCCGGCACCAGTCCGGTTTCATGCCATTCCGGCACGGTGCGGATGTCGATGACGGGTACGCCACTGGCCACCAGGCGAGACAGCTCGGCGCTGTCGATGTTGACCACCTCGGCCCGCGCGGCGAGACCGAATCCGAGCAGGCCGAACAATGCAATCCACGAACGCATGCACGCACTCCAAAAAATCAGTAAACGCTTATATTACAGTCCATCGCGCCACAAGTTCCCGCGCGCGGGCCGGGACGCTCAGGATGCGGCGCGGCGAATGCGAGCCCCCAGCGCCTCCAGTTTGGCCTCGATCCGCTCATAGCCACGATCGAGATGGTAGATGCGTTCGATGTGGGTTTCCCCTTCCGCCACCAGGCCGGCGATCACCAGGCTGGCGGAAGCGCGCAGATCGGTGGCCATCACCGTCGCCCCCTGCAGGCCGGCGACCCCGGTGACGAATGCGGTATTGCCATCGATCTTGATGTCCGCACCCAGGCGGATCAGCTCGACCGCGTGCATGAAACGGTTCTCGAAGATGGTCTCGCGGATCATGGCCGAACCCTCCGCGACGCAGTTGATGGCCATGAACTGGGCCTGCATGTCGGTGGGAAAGGCCGGATAGGGCGCGGTGCGGATCGACACCGCCTTCAGACGCTCTGGCGCGCGAATGTGGGTGGCCTCGCGGCCGGGCGTCTTTTCGCTGCCGATCTCGCAGCCGGCATCCATCAGCTTGTCGATGACCGCGTCGAGATAACCGGCCGAGGTGCCGGTCAGGCGAACCTCGCCCCCAGTGGCGGCCGCAGCGCAGAGGAAGGTGCCGGTCTCGATGCGGTCCGGCATGATGCGATGGGTCGCCCCGGAGAGACGCTCCACACCCTGGATGCGGATGACATCGGTACCCGCGCCGGAGATGCGCGCCCCCATGGCGGCCAGGCACTGGGCGAGATCGACCACTTCCGGCTCACGCGCGGCGTTCTCGATCACTGTCTCGCCATCGGCCAGCACGGCCGCCATCATCAGGTTTTCGGTGCCAGTCACGGTCACCATGTCGGTGAACAGGCGGGCGCCCTTGAGCCGGGTGGCGCGGGCATGCACATAGCCGTGCTCGACGCCGACCTCCGCACCCATCGCGGTCAGTCCCTTGATGTGCTGGTCGACCGGACGCGCGCCGATGGCGCAGCCGCCGGGCAAGGACACGCGCGCCTCGCCGCAGCGGGCGGCGAGCGGCCCCAGCACCAGGATCGAGGCGCGCATGGTCTTGACCAGTTCATAGGGCGCGACCGGATTGTCCAGACCGGAGGCATCGAGCTCGACCCGATGCCCGTCGCGCTCGATGCGCACACCCATCTGCGCCAGGAGCTTCAACATGGTATCGATGTCGTTGAGCGCCGGCACGTTTTCCAGTGTCAGGCGCTCACGGGTGAGCAATGCGGCGCACAGGATGGGCAGGGCGGCGTTCTTCGCCCCGGAAACGGCGACCTCGCCGGCAAGGCGCCGGCCACCTTCGATGACCAGCTTATCCATTGCGCGCGGCCCACTCTTCCGGGGTCAGTGTCTGCATGGACAGGGCGTGAATCTCTTCCCGCATCCGCTCGCCCAGCGCCTTGTACACCAGTTGATGCTGGCCGACCCGCATCTTGCCGCGAAACTCGGGGCTGACGATGATCGCCTCGAAATGATGGCCATCGCCATCCACCTGGATGTGATCGCAGGCGAGACCCGCCCGAATCCAGTCTTCGATCTGTGTTGGAGTCACCATGCCGGAATCCTGTTCGTGAAAATTCAGTGTCGGAGTTTATAGCCGCTTTGCAACAGCCGCCATGCAAGCGCCGCCAGCGCCAGCGCGAACGGCAACACCACGGCGAAAGCGTGCCAGGCCGATACGTCGGATTCGCCGAGAAAGCCGTAGCGGAATCCGTCGATCATGTAGAACACCGGGTTGTAATGCGACAGGGTCTGCCACAGCGC
>CAZOZD010000023.1:0-5712 GCA_964584195.1 uncultured Burkholderiales bacterium | reverse complement strand
AGAACACGCCGGACAGGAAGGTGAGCGGCAGGATGACGAAGTTCTGGATACCGGCCAGATGATCGAACTTGTCCGCCCAGATGCCGGCGACGATGCCGATCGCACCGAATGCGGCGCTGGCGCTGATGGCGAAGGCGAGGATCCAGCCGGGATGGGCCAGCGGCAGATCGGTGAACAGTGCGCCGACCAGCATCACCCCGGCGCCGACCACCAAGCCACGGACGATCGCGGCGATGAGGTATGCGGCAAAGAATTCGAGATGCGACAGGGGCGGCAACAGGACGAACACGATGTTGCCGGTGATCTTGGACTGGATCAGGCTGGACGAGCTGTTGGCGAATGCATTCTGCAACATCGACATCATGATCAGCCCGGGCATCAGGAATGCGGTGTAGCTCACGCCAGGGTAGACCTCGACATGCGATTCAAGCACATGCGAGAAGATGAGCAGGTAGAGCAGTGCGTTGATCACCGGCGCCAGCACGGTCTGCAGGGCCACCTTCCAGAAGCGGATCAGCTCCTTGTGCAGCAGGGTGACGAAGCCCACCCAGGCACGCGCGCTCATGCCGGCCTCCCGGCCATGATGCGCATGAACACGGTTTCGAGGTCCGCCGGCCGCACTGCCAGATCGACGACCTGACGGCCGCTGGCGCGCACTTCGGCGAGGATGGCGTCGAGTTCGGCCAGATCGGGCAGGGCCAGCACGAAACGGGCGCCTTCCCGTGCGATCAGGCGAAAGGCCAGCGAATCGGGCAGGACGGGCGGGGAAAGCTCGATCTCCAGCCGGCGCTCCTGGGCCCGGTCGAGCAGGCGGGCGGTACGGTCGAGCGCGACGATGCGCCCTTCCTTGAGCATGGCCACCCGGCCGCACAGGGTCTCCGCCTCCTCCAGATAATGCGTGGTAAGCAACACGGTATGTCCCTCGCCATTGAGGCGACGGATGAACGCCCACAAGGACTGGCGCAACTCCACGTCGACCCCGGCGGTGGGTTCATCAAGCACGATCACCGGCGGCCGGTGCACCAGGGCCTGCGCCACCAGCACCCGCCGCTTCATGCCGCCGGACAGGCGGCGCAGATTGGTATCGGCCATGTCGGCAAGCCCCAGTTCGGCGATGAGTTCGTCGATCCAGGCCTCGTTGTGGCGCAGACCGAAATATCCGGACTGGAAGCGCAAGGTCTCGCGCACGGTGAAGAAAGGGTCGAACACCAGTTCCTGGGGCACCACGCCAAGCCGGCGCCGCGCCTCGCGGTAGTCGCGTCCGACATCGAAACCCAGCACCCGGGCGGTACCTGCGCTGGCCCGGGTCAGCCCGGCCAGGATGCTGATCAGGGTGGTCTTTCCAGCGCCGTTCGGGCCGAGCAGGCCGAAGAATTCGCCGGGTTCGATGGCAAGATCGATGCCGCGCAGGGCGTGCATGCCGGGATAGCGCTTGTCCAGGCCCTGGACCTCGATGGCGGGAATCATGCGAATTCGGGCAGTACGGAAAACAAGACGCCAGGCGTGGCGTGGCTCATTCCGCCAGCACGTCCTCCACGCCATAGAGCGCCATCAGGCCACGCACGCTGTCGGGCAAGCCGCGCACGCTCCAGGCGCGACCAGCAACGACGGCGCGCCGCCGCCAGGCCAGAAGCAGGCTGAGCGCGGCGGAATCGACCTGTTCGACGGCGGACAGATCAAACACCACGCACCCCGCGACGATCGCCTGCTCACCCTCAGCCAGCCGCGCCTTCGCCGTGGCGAGGTCGAGCCGGCCGGAAAGATGGGCGACGCCGTTTTCGATCCGCAAGGACATGGTACGCCCCGTGCGCTCAGCGCGGCCCGGCGCTTTGCTGGTTGCGCCGGGTCAGGCTGGCGATGAGACCATCGATGCCGGAACGACGGACCTCGGAATTGAACGAGTTGCGATACACGGTGACCAGACTGACGTTGTCGACCAGCACGTCGAACACCTTCCAGGTGTCGCCCTGGCGTGTCATGCGGTAATCGATGACGATGGGTGGCGCACCCGGCTTGGTCACCTCGCTGCTCACGATCACCTCGGTATCGTCCGGCTGCATGCGCACCGGCCTGAACTGGATGCGGTAATCCACCACACTGCCGAGCGAGGCGGCGTAGGTACGCACCAGCATGGCGCGGAATTGCTCCACCAGTGCCTGGCGCTGCTCCGGGCTGGCCTGGTTCCAGTTGCGCGCCAGCGCCAGCCGGGTCATCTGCTCGAAATCGAAATGCGGCAGGATCTTGGCCTCGACCAGCGCATGCAGCTTGGCCGGGTTGCCACTCTTGACCTCCTGGTCCATGCGCACGATGCGCAACACCTCGTTGGTGGTGTTGCGCGCCAGCGCCTCGGGCGAGGCCTGGGCCTGGGCCGCCACCGGCAGGCTGAGACACAAGGCCAGCATCAGGGCCAGCACCGGGCGCCGGATGATCGGGTTCCGATTCGAAATCACTCCCATGTCCTTTCTCTCCATGCCGGCAGGGTGGCCCGCCACCGTCCCGGCGTCAATGAAACATCCTTACTTGTCGGCCCCGCCCTGGCTGAACAGGAACTGGCCGATCAGGTTTTCCAGCACCACCGCGCCCTGGGTGATGCGCAGGGTATCCCCGGCGGCGAGCATCTTGTCTTCTGCCCCGGCCTCCAGGGCAATGTACTGCTCGCCAAGCAGGCCCGAGGTCATGATCGCGGCACTGGTGTCGACCGGAAAACGATAATTCGAAGTCAGCCGCATCACCACCTCGGCCTCGTAATAGTCCGGGTCGAGGCGGATATCCGCCACCCGACCGACCACCACGCCGGCGCTCTTCACAGGCGCACGCGGCTTGAGGCCACCGATATTGGCGAAGCGGGCCTTGATCAAATAGCTGTCACGGCTTTCGAAGCCGCCCACATTGCCCACCTTCAGCGCCAGGAACAGCAATGCGCCAATACCGGCCAGCACGAACAGGCCCACCCACAGGTCCAGCGTCGTTCTCTGCATGTTTACACCCCGCGGAACATGAATGCGGTCAATACGAAATCCAGCGCCAGTATGGCCAGGCTGGAGGTCACCACGGTGCGCGTCGTGGCACGCGACACCCCTTCGGCGGTGGGCGGTGCGTCATAGCCCTCGAACAAGGCGATGACGGTGATTGCCACGCCGAACACCACGCTCTTGATGACGCCGTTCATGACGTCCTCGCGCACATCCACCGCTGCCTGCATCTGCGACCAGAACGAGCCCTCGTCCACCCCGATGAGCACCACCCCGACCAGATAGCCGCCGAAGATACCCATCGCCGAGAACAGCGCCGCCAGGAGCGGCATCGAGATGACCGCACCCCAGAAACGCGGCGCCACCACCCGCGCCAGGGGATCGACCGCCATCATTTCCATCGCCGCGATCTGCTCGGTGGCCTTCATCAGGCCGATCTCGGCGGTGATGGCCGAACCCGCCCGGCTCGCAAACAACAATGCGGCCACCACCGGCCCCAGCTCGCGCACCAGGGAAAGGGCAACCAGGATACCGAGCGCCTCCTCGGAACCGTAGGTCTGCAAGGTTTCGTAGCCCTGCAGGCCAAGCACCATGCCGACGAACAGGCCGGATACGATGATGATGATGAGCGACAGCACCCCGGCGCTGTATATCTCGTTGAGCACCAGCTGCGGCCGGCGCAGACAGATGCCGGAATGCATCAGGGTGAGGCCGAAGAAGCGCGCCGCCACCCCCATCCTCCACACACCGTCGACCACCCTGCGGCCGAGATGGCGCACCGCGGCGAGACCCCGCTCAAACACGCGTCACCCCGAGATCGTCGGCATAGGCCGCTGCCGGATAGTGGAAAGGCACCGGACCGTCCTCCTCGCCATGCACGAACTGGTGCACGAACGGCTGGAGGGAAGCCCGGATCTCGTCGGGCGTACCCTCCGCCTCGATGCGGCCCTCGGAGATGAAATAGACGTAATCGACGATCTTGAGCGACTCCTGCACGTCGTGCGTGACCACCAGAGAGGTCAGCCCCAGGGTATCGGTCAGGCGGCGGATGATGTTGCCGATCACCCCGAGCGAGATCGGATCGAGCCCGGCGAACGGCTCGTCATACATCACCAGCATCGGATCGAGCGCCACCGCGCGTGCCAGCGCCACCCGCCGCGCCATGCCGCCGGACAGTTCGGCCGGCATCAGGCCGGCCGCACCACGCAGGCCCACGGCATGCAGCTTCATCAACACCAGATCGCGGATCAGCTCCTCGGGCAGGTCGGTATGCTCGCGCAACTGAAAGGCCACGTTGTCGAACACGTTCATGTCGGTGAACAGCGCACCGAACTGGAACAGCACCCCCATCCGCCGGCGCAGGGCATAGAGCCCGTCCTGGTCGAGAGTGGAGAGTTCCATGCCATCCAC
This sequence comes from uncultured Burkholderiales bacterium, assembly GCA_964584195.1. Taxonomy (GTDB): domain Bacteria; phylum Pseudomonadota; class Gammaproteobacteria; order Burkholderiales; family Thiobacillaceae; genus CAZOZD01. The sequence goes on along the minus strand of CAZOZD010000023.1, from coordinate 1,330 downwards.
CTTCAGGCTGCCCCGGCGGGGTCGCAATGCACCACCGATGAGGCGGAACAGGGTGGTCTTGCCACAACCGGAACTGCCCATGATGGCCACCACCTGGCCACGCCGCGCGCTCAGATTGATGCCTTGCAGCACCGGGCGGGGGCCATAGCCGAAGTGCAGGTCGCGGATTTCGATGAGGTTTGCGGACATCCTGTTATGTACCGAGGCGCGGCGGTTGGTTCCGCCGCCAAGGGAATCGCATTGTAACGCAGTGCACCGGCTTACCCGAGCCCGAGCAGGCCGAGCAGGGTCTCCACGTGCTCCAGTGTGGCGAAATCAGCCCCCCGGGCCAGCAGGTACAGATCGCCGTCGCGGCCCTGCCCGGCCTGCCACAGACGCAGGCGATCCCCCAGCGCACGCAGGTCCGGGCCGGAATCGAGCCAGATCAGGTGGGCGTCGTCGCGTGGCAGCGGTCCGGCCAGCCGGCTCCCCAGATGTTCCAGCGCACCCGACTCGGCCGCGCCGTCGGGCGCGGCCTCCAGCACGAAACGGAAACCGGCCCCGGTATCCTCGCGCCATTGCGCCGCCATGGCTGGAGTCAGGCCACGCCAGGCGTCCCGGTCGAGCCAGACACAGGCATATTGACTGGCGTAATAGGCCAATCGCCAGTCCTCGGGCAGTTCAGCCGGATAGAAACTTCCAGCCAGTTCCGGGCGTCGCCAGTCCACCAAACCCAGCCGGACGCGGGGGCTTTGCCCCGCTTCAGCCGAACGCATCACCCGCACCCCCGCATCGCATGCACCTTTTTGTCGCATAGGCACAACATTGTAATGAAGCTCACCAAGACCGGTCCGATCGAATCAACACGGAATACACACATACTGATATTCTAATAAAGCTGATCGACGTACCGAGCACCAAACCGAGTTTCTCCCCAACATTCATTGCATGGAGCATTCAAGATGAAGATCAAAGCCATCGTAGCCGCCCTGCTGGTCACCTCCGCCCCTCTCGCCATGGCCAATGGCGGCGCCCCGCCGCAGACCCCCGAGGCCTGGCTGAACCGCATGACCGACTTCACCCGGAACATGTCCGCCTACAAGGACCCGAAGGTGTTCGTGCCCTGGTTCAATGCAGTCACCGAGCCCGGCTTTTACAGCACCATGGGCCTGAACATGATGGACCCCGCCGGCTGGACCCGCATGATGGGTTCGATGATGGATCCGCGCGCCTACAGCAACGTGGCCGCATTCTCCGACCCGAACGTGTACATGAAGTGGCTGGCCGCCTCGATGGACCCCAACTTCTACACCGCGCTGCTGACCCAGATGACCGATCCGGGCAAGATGAT
>CAZOZD010000022.1:3560-15650 GCA_964584195.1 uncultured Burkholderiales bacterium | reverse complement strand
GTCACATGCGTTCCATTGTCGCAGGCGGATGCAATCAAAAGTGGCGGACGCACCCCAAGCCGTTAAGTTAATGTGTTGAAAATCTAAGCCCCCTCAGCGAACCTGCGGGGGCTTTATTTTTGGGCTCATCGCGGATCAGTGTGGGTCATTTTGCCTCGCCAAAGCGCGACATCCCCAGCTATCAATGGCTTTGAGTACGATGTGCGAGCCAACCAATCGTGCATCGCTGACATGGCTGGAGTTTGCAGATGAAAACAGCGCGCCGCTTCATTGACCTGTTCTCCTTTTCAGGCTTCGTTGCCCAAGCCACGCTCAAGGGCGTATTCGGAGATCCGAAGGCCCGGATCGTGACATTGAAGCGCCGAAAAAAACGGCCGAATGTTCCCGCTGTGGACATCGTTGCCGCAGCCGCTACGACCAACGCGTATGCCAAGCCCGAGACATGCGGGTGGCGGGCTGGCGCCTATACGTGGAGTTCGAGCGCTGGCGGGTCAACTGCCCGGGGTGTGGCGGCGTGCATGTAGAAAAGCTCGATTGGCTGGCCAAGAACCCTCGCTACACCGAGCGTTTTGCTCTGCACGTGGGCAATCTGTGCCGCAGCATGACCAACAAGGCGGTGGCCGAGTTGGAGCGCCTGCATGACAGCACGGTCAAGGACTTGTCCAAGCTGTACATGCGCGAGCAGGTGCGTCGAGCCGGGATGCCAGCACCTCGTGCCATCGGCATTGACGAAATCGCCATTCACAAGGGCCACGACTATCGCGTTGTGGTCAGCGACCTGGAGCGCGGTCGGCCGATCTGGTTTGGCGGCAGTGGCCGCACCGAGGCAGACATCGATCAGTTCTTCGCTGATCTGGGGCCCGCAAAGAGCGCCCGCATCGAGCTGGCGGTCATGGACATGTGGCGCCCGTTTCGCACATCAGTGGGCGAAAATGCTGCCAGAGCGGCCATCGTATTCGACAAGTTCCACATCATGCGCCACCTGTCGGATGCGCTCGACCAGGTCCGGCGCGACGAATACAAGCGGCTGCAAGGCAAGGACAGAAGCTACATCAAAGGCCAGCGCTACACCCTGCTGAGCAACCGCGAGAACCTCAATCTGGATGGACGCAAGGCACTGGCCAAACTACTGACGGCCAACAAGCGCTTGAACACGGCCTACCTGCTCAAGGAATCCTTCGGCCAACTGTGGAGCTACCGCACTGAGCGGGGTGCGCGGGCCTTCTTCGAGCGCTGGAAGCAGAGCCTGCGCTGGCAACGCCTGGAGCCGTATCAGAAGTTCGTCAGGATGATCGAGCGGCACTGGGACGGCATCGCCGCGTACTGCCATCCAGATAACAAGGTCAGCCTCGGCCTGGTTGAAGGGTTGAACAACAAGATCCGCGTCATCCAACGCAGCGCCTATGGCTATCGCGATGAGGACTATCTCAAGCTCAAAATCATCGCCAGCTTCCTGCCGCCATTACCCGAAAACGCCAGATTGGACCCACACTGATCCGCGATGAGCCCTATTTTTAGAACAGGCAGAACGCCATCGCTACAAGCTGGTGCAAGACCTCAATCGCCTACAGGCCGAGAAGTTCACCTACGCCACGGATCGATCGAGCCGAGAAAGCCGAATCGGGCGCGAGCACTGGCAAGGCATGGCTGATTTCCGCTACGAAGCCGAGGCGCCCACCGACACACTGCGTCGCGCGTTGCCCATGGCGGGCGTGCTGCTGGTGTGGGCGCTGCTGGCACTGGCCGTGATCGATCTGGAAACCCAACTGCTGCCTGATGTCCTCACTCTGCCTTTGTTGTGGCTCGGTTTGCTGGTCAATCTGAATGCCACCTTCGTGCCCCTCGAATCGGCCGTCATCGGCGCTGTGGCTGGATATCTCAGTCTGTGGACCGTGTATCAGGCCTTTCGCCTACTCACCGGCAAGGAGGGCATGGGCTTCGGGGACTTCAAGCTGTTGGCCGCTCTCGGGGCCTGGTTCGGCTGGATGCTGTTGCCGGTGATCGTCCTGGCCGCGAGCCTGGTTGGCGCCGTCGTCGGCATCACGATGATCCTCGCCGCCGGGCATGACCGGGCCCGCCCCATCCCGTTCGGTCCGTATCTGGCCATGGGTGGGCTCATTGCCCTGTTCTGGGGGCAGGATCTCGTCCGCCTGTATTTCGGGGCCTGAACCGGGTGGCGCGGCCCTGGTGTGTTGCTCTGACTGGCGGTGTCGCGGCGGGAAAAAGCCGGGTGGCGGCCGAATTCGAAGGCCGCGGGGTGAGCGTGGTCGATGCCGACCATATCGCACGCCGCCTGGTCGAGCCGGGTGGCGCGGCGCGGACGGCGATCGTCGCGGCATTCGGCCAGGCCTGCCTCGGGCCGGAGGGCGAACTGGATCGGCGCGCGCTGCGCGAGCGTGTATTCGCAGACGAGGAATCCCGGGTGCGCATCGAGGCGATCCTGCATCCATTGATCCGCGCCGAGGCGGAGCGTGCACTCTCCTCCGTGTCGACGGCATATGCCCTGCTGGTCGTTCCGCTGCTGGTGGAGCATGTCGGGGAGTATCGGCCGTTGTTCGACCGGGTGCTGGTGGTGGATTGCCCGGCCGGCTTGCAATTGCGTCGTCTGATGGTGCGCGATGGTATCGACGATGCGCTGGCCCGGCGCATGCTTGCGGCCCAGTCCGGGCGTGACGAGCGGCTGAGACTGGCCGATGACGTGATCGACAATGGCGAGGGCGGCGCCGATCGCATTCCGGCCCGGGTCGCCCAACTGCATGCGGAGTACCTCAAGTTGGCGATCATCGGCCGGGATGCATTGCCATAGTGCGCGGCGATCCTGCACAATGCCGCAATCCTACGTCCAGTTCAGCCCGAGGCCCGGTGATCGTTTACGAATTTCCCCTCAATGAGCGTGTCCGTACTTGGCTACGCCTTGAGGATTTGTTCGACAAGGCACGCTTTTTCGTCGAGGCGGCCGATCCCCGTTCCCACCATGCGGCTTTGCTTGCCCTGTTCGAACTGGTCGAGGTGATGGCCCGGCCGGAGTTGAAGAGCGAGATGATCCAGGAGCTGGAGCGGCAGAAGGCCGGGCTGGAAGGCTTGCGTAGCAATCCGGCGGTCGATGCGCGGCGGCTGGACGAGGTGCTTGCCAGGGTCGCAGTTTCCCTGGCCCAGTTGCATGCGATCAGCGGCAAGCCCGGGCAGTCGCTGCGGGAGAATGACTGGCTGGCGGGTATTCGCAGCCGGACATCGATTCCCGGCGGGGCGTGCAGTTTCGATCTGCCCGGCTACCACTACTGGCTCAATGCCTCGGCTTCGCAACGCGCGGCCGATCTGGTCGGCTGGTTGCGGCCCCTGTTGCCATTGCAGGCCGCGGTCGATCTCATTCTCAAGTTGTTGCGTGAAAGCGGGGTGGCGAATCGCCATCTCGCCTGTGCAGGGATGTTCCAATTGATGCTCGGCGGCCGTGTCGCGCACCTGTTGCGGATCAGCGTTGCGGACGAGCTGCCCTGCGCACCGGAGGTCAGTGCCAACAAGTATGCGGTGAACATCCGTTTCACCGTGGTCGACAAGGCGCAGAAGCCACGTACCTGCGAGCAGGATGTGGGGTTCGAGCTTGCGCTTTGTTCCCTGAGCGGTTGCTGCCAGTAAGGCTGTGGATGAACGGGGGCACCCGGCTGGGGCCCCCGCAGGGTCATTCCAGTGCCGCGAAACTGCGGCCGTTGACCAGATCCAGTTTGGCGACCAGGGGCCCGGAGCTGGCGGTGAACTGGGCGCGGTAGCGGTTGTCGAGCGGGATCGATGTGGGTAGGTTCAGCGCCAGAGGATTCTTCTGTTCGCCGTTGACACGGAATTCGTAATGCAGGTGTGGCCCGGTGGCCAGGCCGGTGCTGCCGACGTAGCCGATGATTTCGCCCTGGCGGACGCGGGCGCCCTTGCGGATCCCGTTGGCGAAGCCGGACATGTGGGCGTAGGCGGTGCTGTAGGGGCGATGGTGTTCGAGGATCACCAGGTTGCCATAGGCGCCTTGGCGACCGACGAACGATACCGTCGCATCGGCGACCGCCCGGATCGGCGTGCCGGTGGGGGCGGCGTAATCGATGCCCTTGTGGGCGCGCCATTTCTTGAGTACGGGGTGCAGGCGTGCGCTGCTGAAGCCCGAAGAGATGCGGGAGAACGGAATGGGCGACTTGAGGAAGGCCCGCTTCATGCTCTGGCCGTCGGGGGTGTAATAGCCGTCGCGACCTTGAGGATCCTGGAAGTACACGGCGCGGTGGGTCTTGCCCTGATTGACGAACTCGGCGGCCAGGATGCGTCCGGTCTTGACCGTTGCACCGTTGTGATAGAGGGTCTCGTAGACGACCGAAAAACGGTCGCCACGGCGCAGGTCGCGGTGAAAATCGATGTCGCCGGAGAAGATGTCGGCGATCTGGGAAGCGATCGAGTCGGGGATGCCGGCTGCGTCGGTGGCGCCGAACAGTGAGCTGCGGATCTCGCCGGAGCGCAGCACCATGCGCGTGTCGAGGCGGACGGGCTCCTCCTTGACATGGAATTCGCCGCCCACCCGCTCGACGCTGATCAGTCGCTCGCTGTCGACCATGTAGCGATAGAGCAGCAGACGGCCGCTGGAGGTGACCTGGGCCAGGACCGAGCGGCCTGCCGTCAGGCGGCTGAAACCCGTGGTTTCACGGCCGGCGGCGATGATCCGGGGAATTTCCTCTTCGCTTACGCCCAAGCGGTTGAGCAGGGAGGCCAGGCTGTCGCCGCGCTGGACGCGTTCCTCGCGCCAGAAATCGAAATTACCGCTGTCGATCGCCACCGGTTCGGGCAGCTCGATCGACTCGATCACGGTTTCGGTCTGGATTTCGTTGGGGAGCGTGTCGGGATCGGTACCGAAGGCGGCGATCCCGCCGAGAAAGGGGAGGGCAGAGAGGGCGACCAGCCAGCGTTTGCGGCGTGTCAGGATGTCCAGCAGTGCGTCGGGTTTACGCATCGGTACCTTCCTGTAAATCCAGTGGCGTGAGGGTAACAGATTCATTCCGTGGATGAAACCCCGACGTCATCGATCCGGTGCCCGGACCGGCGACTCCTGGCAGCTGGTCGCGGGCTGGCGCACCGGGATGCGCCAGAGCATCCAGGCCAGGATGATCCATAGCGAGGCCAGCATGAGCTGGTGCCAGGGGGAGCTCATCGTCAGGATCGAGGCGCCGAAGGAGAGCGTCATCAGCAGATGGGCCCATGGTTTGACCCCGGCGGGCATGGCGCGATGGGTCTGCCATTCGCGGATGATCGGGCCGGCATGTGGCCGGCTGAGCAGCCATTGGTACAGCCGCCGCGAGGATCGCGCGAAACAGGCGGCGGCGAGCAGGATGAATGGCGTGGTGGGCAGCAGGGGCAGGATGACGCCGGCGAGGCCGAGCGCCAGTGCCAGCCCTCCCAGCAGCAGGCAGACCAAGCGCCAGATCGGGGATGCGTGGGGGGCTGGCAGCGCTCCATCCCCGGCGCGGGGCGGGTCTTCAATCGCGGCGCGAGTCACGCAGGCAGGCCTTGATCTCGGCGAGTTCCTGGCGCAATGCCTTCATTTCGGCGTGCAGGTCCGCTTCGATGTGGTCACGGGTCCGCCCCAGCTCATGCACGGTTTCCTGGTGTTCGTTCTCGCCGAAGGTCTGCATGGCGTTGACGATGATGGCGATGAACAGGTTGAGCATGGTGAATGTGGCGATCAGGATGAACGGGATGAAGAACGCCCAGGCATAGGGGAAATTCTCCATCACCGGCCGGGCAATGCCCATCGACCAGCTCTCCAGGGTCATGATCTGGAACAGTGTGTACAGGGATCGGCCGATGTCGCCGAACCAGTCGGGGTATTGGCTGGCGAACAGGTTGGTGGCGATCACCGCGAACACGTAATAGATGATCAGCAACACCATGGCGATCGAACCCAGTCCGGGGATCGCTGCCAGCAGGGCGCCGACTACCCGACGCATCGACGGCACGATGGTGAGGATGCGTAGCACCCGCAGCACCCGCAGTGCGCGCAATACCGCGAACTGGCCGGAGGCGGGAATGAGTGCGATCGCCACCACGGTGAAGTCGAACAGGCTCCAGGGGTCGCGGAAGAATGCGAGGCGATGCACGTACAGACGCAGCGCGATCTCGATGACGAACACCGTCAGAATGGCCTTGTCGAGCAGGATCAGGGTCGGTCCCCAGGTGGCCATGATGCCGGGGGCCGTCTCCAGGCCGAGGATCACGGCGTTGATGAGGATCAGGGCGAGGATGGTGTGCTGGACGCGGTTGTTTTCGATAAACCCGCGTAGGCGGGTGCGGGAGTCGGGGGCGATGGTTTCGTTCATGGGATGGTGCGGGGCAAGGGGGGACGCGGGCTTGGAATGGATCGGCTGCGGGGAGTTCCCGTTCAGGGCGGGGGCGGTTGGGTGAAGCGGATCTGGTCCGGTGCCGTGGTGCCGCCGGTGACCACGAAGGTCATGGCTTGCTCCATGCTCCAGTCGGTCTGCACCACGTCTTCGAGGGGAACGATCTCGATGTAGCCGGAGGTGGGGTTGGGCGCGGTGGGGACGTAGACCGCCGCCAGCACGCGGCCTGTGGTCTGGTCGGTGAACACCCGGGTGATGAATCCCACCGCCTTCATCTCGGGGGATGGGAATGAAATCAGCACCACGCGCTGTCCGGCCACCGGCGGCTGGCGCAGGGTATGCAGGAAGCGCTTGGTGGCGGTGTAGATGATCTGCACGCCGGGCAGGCGGGTCAGCCAGCCCTCCAGCCACTCGATCAGTCGGCGGCCGAGCACGAAGGTGGTGAACAGGCCGATCAGATACAGGCCGGTCAGGGCGAATACGGCCGCCAGGCCGTATTGCACCGAAGGCAGCAGTAGCCAGTCGGCGCCGGTGGTCCATAACGGTCGCAGCAGTGCGGCGAGCGCGCGCAGCAGGGGTGCGCCTGTATTGGCGAGCAGGCCGAACAGGAAATCGAACACCAGCCAGGTCACCCAGAGTGGCGCCACGGTGAAAAGGCCGATCAGGATGTGGCCGATCAGGTGGGGCGACTTGGTCTTGGTATTTTCTGTCATGACAGCAAATTGAAAAGGCCGCCCGGACGGGCGGCCTCGTTGCACGGGGTGAAGGGGCTCAGTTCAGGATGCGCAGTTCGACGCGGCGGTTGCGGGCGCGGCCGGCATCGGAATAGTTCTCGGCGATCGGCTGCATCTGGCCATAACCCCTGGCGGTGAGGTTCGTGGCCGGGATGCCCTGGCGCACGAAATAGTCGAGCACGGCCTGGGCACGACGCTCCGACAGCGCCTGGTTGTATTCCGGCGTGCTGCGGCTGTCGGTGTGGCCGGCGATCTCCACCTTGAGGTTCGGATGCCGCTTCAGGGTCGCCACGGTCTCGTCGAGTGCGGCCCGGGCTTCTGCACTCAGTTCGGCGGAGTCGTTGTCGAAGTTCACGCCACGCAAAACGAATGCCTCGGCCAGGGTGCAGCCACGGGCATCGACGCGGTCACCGCGCGGGGTGTTCGGGCACTGGTCAAGGCGATCCACCACGCCATCGCCATCACCGTCGAGTTCACAGCCGAATGCATCGACCTGCGCACCACGCGGGGTGCCTGGGCAGCGGTCCTTGTCGTCGGTGACGCCATCGCCATCACTGTCGACCGGCGCCGGGACCACAGGCACGACCCGGGGAGCGAGCGGCTCCGGCGCAGGCAGCGGTTGTGGTTTGGCCGGTGGCGGCGGCGCGGCACACGGTGCATCGAGCAGGCCGCGGCCCGGGCAACCGATGGTCAGGTACAGCTCGTGTGCGTTGGTGAGTCCGTTACCGCTCGCCGGGTTGGCCGGGTTGTAGTAGGGCGAGGCATGGGCGGTGGCGGAACCGCTCAGCAAAATGACGAAGGTCAGGCGTGCGAGGTTCATGCTGCACTCCTCAGGGGTGGCTGAATTGTTTGTTGAGCGCATCGCGGATCTCGCGCAACAGGATGACTTCCTCCGGCGTGGGCGGCGGCTCGGCCGGTGTCGCGGCCGGCTCTTCCCGCTTCAGGCGGTTGATCAGCTTGATGACCATGAATATGGCGAATGCGACGATGGCGAAGTCGACCACGGTATTGATGAATGCGCCGTATTTGATCAGCGGCGCGCCGGCTTTTTCCGCAGCTTCCAGGGTGTCGTACGAAACCTCGCCGAGATTGATGTAGAGCTGGCCGAAATCGACGCCGCCGAGCAGCTTGCCGAGCGGCGGCATGAGGATGTCATTGACCATGGAGTTGACGATCTTGCCGAATGCCGCGCCGATGACGACGCCGATGGCGAGGTCCACCACGTTGCCACGCATGGCGAAGGTCTTGAATTCATGCATCAGGCTCATCAATTTCTCCCTGAAAGGTAGTCCCATATCCGCGCATGGAGTGGCAAGCATAACAAACCCCTGCTCATGCAACCACCGGCCGGTGGTCGGCGGGGTTCAGTCCGGCTGCTTGCCGTCTTCATCCTTCGGTGGTGGCGCCAGGCTGGGCAGACGCTGGTGCAGTGCCGCCTTGGCGAGCAGGTGGGCGGAAACGGGCGCGGTGATGAACAGGAACAGGGTGATCAGGATCTCGTGCAGGCTCATGCCTTCGCCACGGGTGCTGAAAAAGAGCGCCGAGGCGAGCAGCAGGCTGCCCACACCCAGGGTGGTGGCCTTGGTCGGTCCGTGCAGGCGGGTGTAGAAATCGCGTAGTCGCGCCAGTCCCAGCGAGCCGATCAGGGTGAACACGGCCCCGGTCAGGATCAGGAATGCAAGGATGTAGTCGAGCAGCATGGCGATCCCTTTTGCCTCATTCGATGATGTCGCCGCGCAGCAGGAACTTGCACAGCGCCACGGTGCCGACGAAACCCATCAGGGCGATGAGCAGGGCGGCCTCGAAATAGAGCGCGCTGGCGAGGTGGATGCCGAGCAGCACCAGCAGCGCGATGGTGTTGATGTACAGGGTATCGAGCGCCAGGATGCGGTCCGGCGCGCTGGGGCCGGCACTCAGCCGCCAGAGGCTGAGCAAGAGGGCCAGGATGACCAGTGCAAAAGCCGCGGGCAGGGCGAAATCAAGTGGGGTCATGCCTCGAACACCTTCAGAAGAGGGGTTTCGTAGCGGTCGCGGATGGCGGTGATCGCCGCCTCGACATCCTCGACATCGAGCGCATGCACCAGCAGGTGGCGGCGGTCGGACGACAGCTGTGCCGAGACCGTACCGGGCGTGAGCGAGATGGTGTTGGCCAGCAGGCTGATGGCCAGATCGGTCCGCAAGCGCAGCGGGTATTCGATGAATGCAGGCCGCAATCGCGCCGGTGGTCCCAGGATCAGCCGCGCGACGGCCAGGTTGGCGACCACGATGTCGTACAGCACAACGGCGAGAAAGCGCATCAGTACGCCGGGGTGGGTGATGCGCACCGGGTCGGGCCAGAACTTCAGGGTGAAGAATGGAATGGCCCAGCCCAGGAACAGGCCGAGCACGATGTGGCCGGGTGCGACGCTGTTGACCAAAAGCAGCCAGACTACGGCCAGCACCGGAGTGAGCAGGGGGTGGGGGAGCAGCTTGCGCATCGGTGATCATTCTCCCTGGCCGAGCACGGCATGCACATAGCCGTGCGGAGTCAGCAATTGATCAGCGGTGGCGCGGGCGAACTCGCTGGCGGGGCCGGCCCAGAGCGTGAGCGCGACGCACAGCCCGAGCAGGGCGAGGATCGGCGCCAGCTCGGTCAGCGTGGGTGGTGCAGCCGCGCCCTCGACGCGCCCCTGGGCGCGGAAGAACAGCAGGTTGCCGCTGCGTGCCAATGCGATCATGCTCACCAGCCCGCCACCCAGCACGATGCCCATCACCCAGGGCAGTGCCGGATGATCGACGGTGGCGCGCAGGGTCATGAATTTGCCGAGGAAACCCGACAGGGGCGGCAGGCCGGCGACCAGGATGGCGGTGACGAAGAACAGGGCGCCCAGGCGTGCGCCGCCGGCGAGATCGGGGCCGGGGTCGAGCCGGTCGCCCAGATCGCCGCGGCGGCGGGCGATGGCCTCGGCGAGCAGGAAGAATGCCGCCGCGGCGAATGTGGTATGGGGCAGGTAGTACAGGCCGGCGGCGATGCCCGGGGCCGAGCCGAGCCCGAATGCGGTGAGCATGGAGCCGATCGAGGCCACCACGAAATAGGCCACCTGATGGCGCAGCTGGCGGCTTGCCAGGGCGCCGAGCACGCCCAGGATCAGGGTGGCCAGCGCCAGCGGCAGCAGCCAGGCATCGATCAGGCCGGCAGCCCCCCCGGCACCGGCACCGAAGATCAGGGTGTATACCCGCAACAGGCTGTAGGCCCCCACCTTGGTCATGATGGCGAACAGCGCTGCCACCGCCGGCGAGGCGCCGGCGTATGCGGCTGGCAGCCACAGGTAGAGGGGCAGCAGGGCCGCCTTGAGGGCGAACACGGCGAACAGTAGCAGGCCGGCGGCGCGAACCACGCCCAGGTTCTCGGCCGGGGCGGCAGCGGCCTTGACCGCCAGGTCGGCCATGTTGAGGGTGCCCAGCACGCCATACAGGGCACCCACCGCGAACAGGAACAGGGTGGAGCCGACCAGGTTGATCACCACGAAATGGAGTCCGGCGCGGGTGCGTTCCGGGCCGCCGCCATGCAGGAGCAGGCCGTAGGAAGCGAGCAGCAGGATCTCGAAGAACACGAACAGGTTGAACAGGTCGCCGGTCAGGAATGCGCCGTTCAGGCCGAACATCTGCAACTGGAACAGTACATGGAAATGGCGGCCCTTGAGGTCGTCGCCGCGGCTGGCGTGGAGCAGGGCGAACAGGGCCACCAGGGCGGTTACGAGCAGCATCCAGGCGGCCAGCCGGTCGGCGACGAGGACGATGCCGAAGGGCGCCGGCCAGTCGCCCAGGGCGTAGACCAGGATGTCGCCGCTCGCAGTCGCGGCGAGCAGAGCCAGAGCCAGTGCGACCTGGGCCAGGCATGCGGCCAGACCGAGGATGCGGCGCGGCAGCGGTTCCAGCCGGGCAGCGAGGAGCAGCAGCACGCCGGCGAACAGCGGCAGCAATACCGGTGCGGCGACCAGGTGCGCGGGGGCGAGTCCGGACAGCAGGGTCGCGCTCATTGGTCTGGCCTCCCGTCCACCGCATCGCTGCCCAGTTCAGCGCGTGCCTTGAGGGCAAGAACGATGACGAATGCGGTCATGGCGAAGCCGATGACGATGGCGGTCAGCACCAGCGCTTGCGGCAGCGGGTCGGCATAGTGCGTCGCGTCGGCGCGGATCACCGGTGGCGCGCCCACGGTCAGGCGCCCCATCACGAACAGGAACAGGTTCACGGCATATGAAAGCAGGGTGAGACCGAGCACCACCGGGAAGGTGCGCATGCGCAGGATCAGGTAGATCCCGCAGCCGGTGACGAGGCCAATGAACAGGGCGATCAGGGCTTCCATGCGGCGGGGCTCCGGTCGGTGGAATCGACCTGATGATGCATGAGGCCGAGCTGGATCAGGATGAGCAGGGTGGCGCCCACCACGACGAGATACACGCCCAGGTCGAATGCCATGGCCGAGGCGAGCTCGAACTCACCCACCAGCGGCGCGTGTACATGGCCGTGCGTGGAGGTGAGGAAGGGGTAGCCGAAGGCCAGGCTGGCCAGGCCCGTGAGCCCGGCGATCAGGAGGCCGGCGCCGATGGCCGGGTGCATCTCGCCGGACAGCCGGGCATGGGTCCAGGTCACGCCGTTGGCGAGGTATTGCATGATCAGGGCCACGGCGGTGACCAGGCCGGCGATGAAGCCGCCGCCCGGCAGGTTATGGCCGCGCAGGAAGATGAACACCGACACCAAGAGCGCCAGCGGCAGGAGCAGACGGGTGAGCGAGGCCATGATGGCCGGGTGCACGTCGGCATCCCAGGGCCGGCCGAAGCCATCGTGGGTCGGCCCGGGCAGGCGCAGGGTCTCCAGCATGGCATAGATGCCCAGTGCCGCCAGCGCCAGCACGGTGATCTCGCCGAAGGTATCGTAGCCGCGGAAATCGACCAGGATCACGTTCACCACATTGGTACCGCCGCCGCCGGGTACGCTGTTTTCCAGGAAGTAGCCGG
>CAZOZD010000022.1:0-3538 GCA_964584195.1 uncultured Burkholderiales bacterium | reverse complement strand
ATGCTGTCGTAGGGTCGGGTGAGCACGGCCCAGGTCAGCGCGGAGGCCCCCGCGCCGCCGGCGATGGCGAGTGCGATGTCGCGTCCACGGCGAGCCAGCGAGGACTCGGCCGGGGTGCTGTCGGGCAGGAAATAGAGCGCCAGCAGGAGCAGCACCACGGTCACCACCTCCACCGAGATCTGGGTCAGCGCCAGGTCCGGGGCGGAGAACTTGATGAAGACCAGCGTCACTGCCAGGCCCACCACGCCGGTGAGGATCAAGGCGGTCAGGCGCTGGCGGTGCAGCCAGGTGGCGGTCAGGGCGGCGATTGAAAAACCGATGAACGCGGCCAGACTGACACCGTCGACCGGGGTGAGCGGGCGGGTGCCGGTGAGCGCGGCCTCGCTGGACAGGAAACCGGTGCCGCCGAGAAGCACGATGAATGCGATGAACAAGGCCAGCATACGCGGCAGCGAGCCGGTGTCGATCCAGCGGCTGAATCGGTAGGCAAGGCGGAGCAATGCATGCAATGCGTGTTCGTAGACCGCACGCGCGTTCAGCCGGTGTTCGTGGCGCTCATGGAATGCGAACAGTGGGCGCCGCCCGGCGTAGACCAGCACCCCGCCGACCAAGGCAACGACGCTCATCCACAGGGCCGGGTTGAATCCATGCCAGAGTGCGAGGTCGAAATGTGGCGGCGGCCCCTGCAGGATGCCGGCGGCGATCACCGAGAGCAGCGGTCCCACGGTCAGCGCAGGCAGGATGCCGACCAGGAGGCAGAGTGCGACCAGGATTTCCACCGGCACCTTCATCCAGCGCGGCGGTTCGTGTGGGGTACGCGGCAGGTCGACGGCCTCGCCGTTAAAGAACACGTCGTGGATGAAGCGCAGCGAATAGGCCACCGCGAAGATTCCGGCGACGGTGACCGCCAAAGGCAAAAGCCAGCCCAGGCGGAAATGCTCGGCCACGTCGACGGCCTCGGCGAAGAACATTTCCTTCGACAGGAAGCCGTTGAACAGGGGTACACCCGCCATCGCAGCCGCCGCCACCATGGCGAGTGTGGCGGTGTGCGGCATGAATTTCCACAGGCCGTTGAGGCGGCGCATGTCGCGGGTGCCTGTTTCGTGGTCGATGATGCCGGCAGCCATGAACAGGCCGGCCTTGAAGGTGGCGTGGTTGATGATGTGGAATGCGCCCGCCACCGCCGCCAGCGGCGTGCCGATGCCGAACAGGGCGGTGATGAGCCCCAGGTGGCTGATGGTGGAATAGGCCAGGAGGCCCTTCAGATCATGCTTGAACAGGGCGATGTAGGCGCCGATCAGCAGGGTGAGGAGGCCGGTGCCGCCCACCAGCCAGGCCCATTCCGGAGTGCCCGAGAGGGCCGGGAACAGGCGCGCGAGCAGGAACACCCCGGCCTTCACCATGGTCGCCGAATGCAGGTAGGCCGACACCGGCGTTGGCGCGGCCATGGCGTTGGGCAACCAGAAATGGAAGGGGAACTGGGCTGACTTGGTGAATGCGCCCAGCAAAATCAGGCTCAGGGTGGGAATGTACAGTTCGTGGGCGCGGATCAGGTCGCCGGACGCCAGGATGACCGACAGATCGTAGCTGCCGACGATCTCGCCAAGCAGGATGAAGCCCCCCAGGAGTGCCAGACCGCCGGCGCCGGTGATGGCCAGTGCCATGCGCGCGCCGGTGCGGGCGTCCTCGCGGTGGCGCCAGTAGCTGATGAGCAGGAAGGAGGACAGGCTGGTCAGTTCCCAGAAGATCAGGAGCTGGATCACGTTTTCCGACAGCACCACCCCCAGCATGGCGCCCATGAACAGCAACAGGTAGGCATAGAGCCGGCCCAGGCTGTCGCGTTCGGAGAGGTAGTAGCGGGCATACAGGATGATGAGCAGGCCGATGCCGAGGATCAGGCCGGCAAACAGCATCGCCAGCCCATCGAGGCGGAAGGCAAGGTCGAGGCCAAGCGCTGGCATCCAGGCGAAGCGCTGGACCACCGTCTCGCCGGCGAACGGCGCGGCGAGCAGGGGCCACAGCGCGGCGATGGCCAGCAGGGTCACCCCGCCCGCCGTCCAGGCCGCGTGTGTGCGACCGAAGCGGGCAGCCCAGGCGACCAGGGCGGCGCCGAGGAATGGCGGGGCGACGGAGAGCAGGAGGTTCATGAAGGGGGGCGGCCGGGGCCGTTTTCGGATTCGGGCGAAACTTTATCAAATTGCGCTGAATGGCTGAACTGTTTGTGGCTTCAGCCGCCCCGCTAACGATCCTCCCGCGGCGGATTGGTTCCCGAAGAGGCATCCGTGATACCAAGAAGAGCGCGGGCGTTGGCCGTAGTTCGTGCAGCCACCTCGGCCGGGGCGATGCCGCGCAGTTCGGCGAGTCGGGCGCAGATGCCTGCAAGCTCGGCTGGCTCGTTGCGGTCGCGGCCGAGCCAGGCGGGCGGGATGTCAGGACTGTCGGTCTCCAGCACCATGCATTCGAGCGGCAACTCTTGCGCCAGCAGGCGCAGTCGACTGGCGCGGCTCCAGGTGAACGCGCCGCCGAAGCCGAGCATGAAGCCCTGGCGGATGAATGCATCCGCCTGCTGCCGGCTGCCGCTGAATGCATGGGCGATGCCGCGTTTGATGCCGAGCCGGCGCAACTCCTTGAGCACGGGATCGATGGCGCGGCGGCAATGCAACAGCACCGGCAGGTCGAACTCGCGCGCGAGTTTCAGCTGTTCGACGAAGTAGAAGGTCTGTTGCAGCGGGTCGAGTCCGGGCACGAACAAATCCAGTCCGATCTCGCCGATGGCGACCGGCCGCTGCCGTTCGATCCATTCCCGCAATCCGGCGAGGTGGTGCGGCCGGTGCGTGGCGATGTACATCGGGTGCATGCCCCAGGCCGGCAGGCAGCCGGGGTAGCGCGCGCAGGTGGCCGCCACCGCGGCGCAGTTGGCGAGCGAGATCGCCGGGATGACCTGAATCATTACTCCGGCGGCCAGCGCCCGGGCATGGACGCTGTCGCGGTCGGCGTCGAACTCGCCGGCGTCGAGATGAGAGTGGCTGTCGATCAGCACCAGGCGGGATCAGGCGTCCGGCAGCGGTTGGTCGGCCGCCTTGCGGTCGACCCGGTCCATGCCGGCGATGAGCTGGCCGAGATCCTCGTCGAGGCGGGTGAGCTGGTCGGCCGACATCTGGACCAGTGCATAGGACAGCACGCCGGTGAAGGGGCGCGGCGCACGCGCCAGGACATCTTCGCCGAGCGGGGTGAGGTGCAGGTGCACCACGCGCAGATCGGTGGTCGAGCGCTCGCGGCGGATCAGTCCGCCGCGTTCCATCTTCTCGATCAGGTTGCTGGCAGTGGACTGGTGGATGGCCAGGGTCTCGGCCAGCTCCTTCACCCGCAGGCCGGGCGATTCGGCGATGCTGGCCAGCACCCAGACCCGGGCGCCGCTGATGCCGCAGGCGCGTTCCACGGCCTGGTAATGCTGGCGCACCGCGCCGAACACGATACGGAACTTGCGCAGTACTTCACGGGCAACAGGATTGGTGCGATGCGGCATGATGGGGGGCGA
>CAZOZD010000021.1:14665-16190 GCA_964584195.1 uncultured Burkholderiales bacterium | reverse complement strand
CTTTCGGCCTGACCACCGCATGGTGGCAGGTGCTGGGCGCGCTGGGATATTCCCCGGTGCCGCTGCCGGTGGCCCATATCGCCCGCAACATGGGCCTGACCCGTCAGGCGGTCCAGCGCGTCACTGACCGGCTGGTCAAGCGCGGTCTGGTCGCCTCCAGCGAAGCGCGCACCTATGCCATGAACAAGGACCAGTTCGCACAATGACGCCCTATGACCAGATCATCGGCTGGCTGCGCGAGGTCATTTCCCGCAAGGCCTCCGACCTGTTCCTTACCGCCGGCTTTCCACCCGCGCTGAAGCTGGACGGGCGCGTCATGCCCCTGACTGAAACGCCCTTGTCCACCAACGAGACCCAGGCACTGGCCCGTTCGGTGATGAACGAGAAGCAGTGGGGCCAGTTCGCCAACCATCACGAGGCCAACTTCGCCATTGCCGATCCAGAGATCGGTCGCTTCCGGGTCAGCGTGTTCCTGCAGCAGGGCCGGGTAGGCGCGGTGTTCCGCCGCATCAATACCGACATCCCGAGGATGGAAGACCTGCACCTGCCGCCCTCGATGCGCGATGTCGCCCTCATGCCGCGCGGCCTGGTGCTGCTGGTGGGGGGGACCGGAACCGGCAAGTCGACCAGCCTGGCGGCGATGATCGGCTATCGCAATGGCCAGCGCCAGGATCACATCCTCACCGTCGAGGACCCGATCGAGTTCGTTCACCAGCACGGTCGTTGCATCATCACCCAGCGCGAGGTGGGGGCGGACACTGAGAGCTGGGAGGTGGCACTGAAGAACTCCTTGCGTCAGGCGCCCGACGTCATCCTGATCGGCGAGATCCGGGACCGGACGATGATGGAGTTTGCCCTGCAGTATGCCGAGACCGGCCACCTGTGCCTGTCCACACTGCACGCCAACAATTCCAATCAGGCCCTGGAACGGATCATGAGCTTCTTCCCGCTGGAGCGGCGGGAGCAGTTGCTGCTCGACCTGTCGATGAACCTCAAGGCCATCATGTCGCAGCGCCTCATTCCCCGCATCGATGCGCCCGGCCGGATCGCCGCGGTCGAGGTCATGCTCGCTTCGCCCCTGATCTCCGACCTGATCCAGAAGAACCGCATCGACGAGATCAAGCCGATCATGGCCCGCTCCCGCGATCTGGGCATGCAGACCTTCGACCAGTCACTGTTCGATCTGTATTCGCACGGCGTCATCAGCGCCGAGGACGCGCTGCGCAACGCCGATTCCTACAATGACCTGCGCATCAAGATCAAATACAAGCCGGAAGAGGAAGACGACAAGCTGAAGGGGGCCGACCACATCGGTCTGGTCTGAGCCTGGCCGGCATGGCTGCCTTCACAGGCTTTCGATGCTGAAATTGCGGTTGGTGTAGATGCAGATGTCCGCGGCGATGGTCAGCGCCTCGCGGACGATTTCCGCCGGCGCCAGTTCGGTATGTTCCAGCAATCCTCGTGCCGCCGCCTGGGCATAGGCGCCGCCGCTGCCGATGGCGGCGATGCCGAATTCCGGTTCGAG
>CAZOZD010000021.1:0-14637 GCA_964584195.1 uncultured Burkholderiales bacterium | reverse complement strand
TGGTTTCCCGGTCGGCCACCGCCAGCATGGCCTCCAGGCGGCGCAGGATCCGGTCGGTACGCCAGTCCTTGGC
This sequence comes from uncultured Burkholderiales bacterium, assembly GCA_964584195.1. Classification (GTDB taxonomy): domain Bacteria; phylum Pseudomonadota; class Gammaproteobacteria; order Burkholderiales; family Thiobacillaceae; genus CAZOZD01. The sequence goes on along the minus strand of CAZOZD010000021.1, from coordinate 14,564 downwards.
CAGCTCCACGGCACTGCGGACCAGATTGCCTTGGTGTTTTTCCAGTTTTGCCTCGAAACGCTCGAACAGGGTGAACGCATCCGCGGTGCCGCCGGCGAAGCCGGCCAGGATGCGTTCCTGATAGAGGCGCCGCACCTTCCTCGCGCTGGCCTTGATGACGATATTGCCAAGGGTGACCTGACCGTCGCCGCCGAGGGCGACTGCATCGCCGCGGCGCACGCTCAGGATGGTGGTGCCGTGAAAGATCGGGGTGTCGGACATGGTGGTTTCCTCGTTGCGAACATGCGTTCGCATTCAGGGCGGCGGCACCGGGTCGTGGCCGCCGGGGTGCCAGGGATGGCAACGCCCGACCCGTCGCATCGCCAGCCAGGTGCCTTTGATCGCGCCGTGCTGTTCGATGGCCTCGCGGGCGTATTGCGAACAGGTCGGCGTGAAGCGGCACTGGCTGCCGAAATAGGGCGACAGGGCGAGCTGGTAGATGCGGATCAGGCCGATCAGGATGCGTTGCAGGGGGTTCACGGGCGCGTCACCGGCGTTGCTCCACCCGCGCCGCGGTGGCGCGCATGTAATCGGCGAATTCCTCGTCCTCGCCGCGCAACAGCTGCGGCAATGCGGCGCGGAAATCGGCGCGCGCGCACCAGTCCTCGATGTAGTCGGCCCAGTTCTGCCAGAGGCGGCGGCGTTCCCGGTTCATGTGGGTCTCGTGCACCATCACGTAAGCCTGCTCGAAGATGGCGATCAGGATGCCAAACAGTGCGAATCGGCGTTCCTCCTGCTCGGGGCTCAGCGCGAGTTCGCCGGGGCGCTGGCGCAGCAGTTGCAGGTCGGCGTTGTCCAGCACCAGCTTGAGAAAATCGGTATAGGCGGCGGACAGGCGCAGGTGGAGTTCCTCGTCCTCGTTCAGCCGCGCCTTGCGCTGTTCCCAGAAGAACACCAGGATGGCCAGAGGCAGGCCGATGACGGTGACGATGTAGCTCAGGCGCTCCCAGGTTTCCAGGCTTGGCATGGTGAGGTGTGGGGCACGGTCACGCCGGGCGCGGTCCGGGCTAAGGGCTTGTGAATGAACCGTAGCGAGCGGAGCGCGCAGTGGATTGATTCACAGTCTATCAGTCCGCGTAGAGCTTCTCCATGCGCTCATGCTTCTCCTGCGCCTCGATCGACAACTCGGCGGTGGGCCGCGCGATCAGGCGGGCGACGCCGATCGGTTCGCCGGTTTCCAGGCAATAGCCGTAGTCGCCGGATTCGATGCGCGAAAGTGCAGCGTCGATCTTTTTCAGCAGCTTGCGTTCACGGTCGCGCACCCGCTGTTCGAGCATGTTTTCTTCCTCGACCGTGGCCCGGTCGTTGGGGTCGGCGAACACCTCGTTTTCCTTCAGATGCTCGCCGGTTTCGCGGGCGTTCTCGACGATCTCCTCCTTCATGGCCAGCAGACGGGCCTTGAAGAATGCGAGCTGGGCCGCGTTCATGTAGTCCTTTTCCGGCATCTTCAGCATTTCATCCTCGCTCGGCAGGCCGGGTTCGGCCTTGCGCGGCGCAGATTTTCGGGGGGCGGCTTTCGCCTTGGCGTCGCTGCCCGCATCGCTGGCCGGCTTTGCGGTTTTCACCGTCTTCGCGGCGGATGCCTTGGGGGTATCCGTGGTGGTTTTTGCAGCGGGTTTCCTTGCTGTAGTGGCCACGCTTGAACTCCTCTGTATCGGGATGGTCTGGTTCGGGCTGGCAGAATCTGCCCGCCGTCGCGCCGAACGAAAACCCGGCGATTATGCCATGCCTTGTCCGGCGAGTGCGCCCTGTTCGGCCGCCGCGGCGAAATCGGCAAGAAGCCGGTTCACCATGTCCGGATCAAGTTCGTCGACGATGAATACGAACTGGCTGTGACGCGGCCCCTCCGGCCATTCTGCCAGTTGCCGGGGTGGGTAGAACACATGCTGGACGGCGTGCAGGACCGTGGGCCGGGTCTCGTCGGCAAAATCGACGATGGCCTTCATGCGCAACAGTTGTGCGCCGCGGAATCCTTGCAGCATCTCCAGCGCGCTCATCACCCCGAGGCGTGGCAGCGGCCGCTCGAAGCGGAGCTGGAATGCGCGGATGCCGCGTTCGCCGGGATCGGCCTGGACCGGTCGATAGCGGCTGGCCGCCAGCCAGCGTCGGGCGGTGGTGGGGTCGGGCCCTGCCTCGAACAGGTCAGGATCGGACAGGAACGTCGCAGCGGGTGCATCGGCGCTGACCACAACCGGCTCCAGGCCGGGATTCAGTTCGGCCAGTCGCTGGCGCAGCGGGACCAGGGCTGCGGTGTCCACCCGGTCGGTCTTGGTCAGCAGCAGGCGGTCGGCGCTGGCCACCTGGCGCCGGGCTTCGACATGGGCGTCGAGCTGGGCGAGACCGAACTCGGCATCGACACAGGTGAGTATGCCGGCCAGGCGATGGCGTTCGGCCAGCCAGCGGTCGCCGACCAGTGTGGCGGCGACCGGGGCCGGATCTGCGAGGCCGGTGGTCTCGATGATCAGGCGGACATAGGCCGGAATCCTGCCCTCGGCGCGAGCCAGCCAGAGGTTGCGCAGGGTGGGTGCGAGACTGCCCTGGATCTGGCAGCACACACAACCTCCCGACAGCAGGGCGAGCGGGCCCTGGCTGTGCTCCAGCAGCTGGTGGTCGAGCCCGACCTCGCCGAACTCGTTCATCACCACCGCGGTGAGCGGTGCTTCGGCCAGCATGCGGTTGAGCCGGGTGGTCTTGCCGCTGCCGAGGAAACCGGTGAGGAGGGTGACCGGGATGCGGGACTCCGGTGCAGGCGGCGGGGTGGACATGGCGGAGAGAGGGGCCGGGGGAGTGGCCACGACTGAAAATAGAGCCGGATGCTATGTCAGGCCTCCAGCCTCTGGCAAGGCCGGCCGGCGCGAGTAGAATGCGACGCCATGGCCAGACGCTACATCAAACGCTTTCTTCCCCATCCGGACCGGGTGCGCAACCATCGCCATCTGCAATGGCTGGGGCCGGCCATTCATCATCCCGACCTGTGGCAGCTCAACCGCCGCTCGGTCGCCGGTGGCGTCGCCGTGGGGGCGTTCTTCGCGTTCATGTTGCCGATCGCCCAATTCATCGCCGCGGCGCTCACCGCCATGGTCTTCCGGGTCAACTTGCCGGTGGCGATGACCGCCACACTGATCACCAATCCGTTCACCTTTCCGCTCTGGTATCTGCTCGCCTACCGCATCGGCGCCTGGGTCACCGGGGTCAATGGCGGCGAGCCGCCGAAGACGCCGGACGAGGTGCTGGCCAATGTGGGCTGGCTGGATCAGCTCACCGGGATGTTCGATACCATGATGGCGATGGGGCAGCCGCTGCTCGTCGGCCTGATGATCCTGGCGACCCTGTTCGCAGTGGTGGGCTACTTCACGGTCGACTGGCTCTGGCGCCTGCCGGCCTACCTGCGCTTGCGGCGCCTGCGCCGGCAGCGCGGGCGGGTTTGAAACCGGAGGCGGAAGCCGGCCGGTAAGCCGGGTTCTGTCGTGGACAGCCATTCATCTGGGACGGCGGTCGCCCGCCGCCTCGTGCAGCCTACCCGCAGGCTTCGACGGGCCATCGATGTCCAGTGGACGCGCCTGCCTATTTGGCCTTGCTCCGGGTGGGGTTTGCCCGCCGGCACGGTTGCCCGCCCGGCCGTGCGCTCTTACCGCACGATTTCACCCTTGCCTGATCCCAGACGCCTTGCGGCGTCAAACTCCGGGCCATCGGCGGTATGTTTCTGTTGCACTTTCCGTCGCCTTGGGGTCTTGCGACCTTGCTGCGCCCAGGTGTTACCTGGCACCCTGCCCTGTGGAGCCCGGACTTTCCTCCGTGCCCGCCCCGGAGGGGGGGCACGGCGGCTGTCTGGCCGACTTCCGCGCTTGCAGTATAGCGCCTTACTCGATGCTCAGCTTGCCGGCGGCCTCGGACAGTCCGTCGCCGCCGGCGAGGTTCCTCAGCATCAGGCGCAGGTCGTTGGGCGAGTCGGCATTCTTGATCGCCACTTCCTGGTCGACCAGCCCCTTTTCGCACAGGCGGAATAGGGCCTGGTCGAAGGTTTGCATGCCGAGGTTGTTGGAGCGGGCGATGATGGGCTTGAGTTCATGCACCTCACCCTTGAGGATGAGGTCCTGGATCAGCGGGGTGCCGATCATGATCTCGATCGCGGCGATGCGGCCGCCACCTTTCTTGGGAATCAGACGTTGCGAGATCACCGCGCGCAGGTTCATGGACAGGTCCATGAACAGTTGCTGGCGTCGTTCCATGGGGAAGAAGTTGATGATCCGGTCCATGGCCTGGTTGGCGTTGTTGGCGTGCAGCGTGCCCATGCACAGGTGGCCGGTCTCGGCGAAGGCGATGGCGTATTCCATGGTCTCCCGGTCGCGGATTTCGCCGATGTAGATCACGTCGGGGGCCTGGCGCAGGGTGTTTTTCAGGGCCGCAAACCAGTTGTCGGTGTCCACGCCCACCTCGCGCTGCATGACCAGGCATTTCTTGTGCGGATGCACATATTCGACCGGGTCCTCGATGGTGATGATGTGGCCGCGCGAGTTTTCATTGCGATAGTCGACCATCGCCGCCAGGCTGGTCGACTTGCCGGAGCCGGTGCCGCCCACCATGAGGATCAGTCCGCGCTTTTCCATCACCAGCTTGCTGAGGATGTCGGGGTGGTTCTTCAGTTCGGCGGCGTCGGGCACGGGTAGCACCGGGCGAAGGCCGAGGCTGTCGATGGTCGGGATGGTGGTGGTGATGGTGCGCGCCACCATGCCCGGCGAGCCGCGCTGGACGTATGCATTCATGCGGAAGCGGCCGATGCCGGGCAGGCCCAGCGCGAAGTTGCATTCCTTGGTTTCGCGGAACTCGGCGCGCTGTTTCTCGTTCATCACTGCCGCCACCAGTTCCTCGGCCTGCTCGCGGCTGACCGGCTTGCTGCCCACCGGCGTCATTTCGCCGTGGATCTTCATCGATGGCGGCGCGCCGACCGTGATGAACAGGTCCGAGCCGTCCTTTTCGAGCAGGACCTTGAGCAGGTCCACGACGTACTTGAAGTACGGGCTGTCGTTCTGTGATTGCATGTTCGACTCCCTTATCCCCGGAGGACTGAATTTTTACACCGTTCCGGCGCCTCGCGTCACCTTGGCGCTTCTCGGTCGCGGCGTATAGGAACGCATCAGACGAGCCGCCAATGAATCGTCTCACCGGCGCGCAAGGGCACCAGGGTATCGTCGCCGAACGGGATCGTCGCCGGCGCGCTCCAGTCCTCGCGGCGCAATGTGATGCGGGTGGTGTTGCGCGGCAGGCCGTAGAAGTCGGGGCCGAAATGGCTGGCGAATCCTTCCAGGCGGTCGAGCGCACCGGCCGCATCGAATGCCTCGGCATAAAGCTCGATGCCGGCATGCGCCGTGTAGATGCCGGCGCAGCCGCAGGCGCATTCCTTGGCACCCCGGGCGTGCGGAGCGCTGTCGGTGCCGAGGAAGAACTTCGGGCTGCCCGAGATGGCGGCCTCGATCAGGGCCTGGCGGTGGGTCTCGCGCTTGAGCACCGGCAGGCAGTAATGGTGCGGGCGAATGCCGCCCTGGAACATGGCGTTGCGGTTGTAGAGCAGGTGGTGGGCAGTGATTGTTGCCGCCACATTGTCCGGCATGGCGCGCACGAACTCGATGCCCTGGCGGGTGGTGGTGTGTTCCAGCACCAGCTTGAGGCGCGGAAAACGATCGAGCAGGGGGATCAGCACCCGGTCGATGAATACCGCCTCGCGGTCGAACACGTCGATCTCGGGATCGGTGACCTCGCCATGCACCAAGAGGGGCAGGCCGTGCGCCTCCATGGCTGCGATGGCCGGTGCGGCCTTGTGCACGTCGGTCACGCCGAAGTCCGAATTGGTGGTGGCCCCGGCCGGGTAGTACTTGACGGCCTTCACGAAGCCGCTGGCGCAGGCCCGGACAATCTCCTCCGGGGCGGTGTTGTCGGTGAGATACAGGGTCATCAGCGGCTCGAACGCCATGCCCTCCGGCAATGCGGCCAGGATGCGCTGACGATATGCGGCCGCATCGGCCACCGTGCGTAGCGGCGGTTTGAGGTTGGGCATGACGATGGCGCGGGCAAAGCGGCGCGCAGTGTCGGGCAGGACGGCCGCCAGCGCGGCGCCGTCGCGCAGGTGCAGATGCCAGTCGTCCGGTCGGGTCAGGGTCAGTTTCTCGGTCACTTCGTCACCCGTCACTTGTCACTCGTACCGCTGTCACTGCTGTCACAGCGTCCAAGCGCAAGATCATACAGCACATTGCGCTTGGCCCCCGTGATTCGTGCTGCCAGGCGGGCGGCCTGGCTGGCCGGCAGCTCGTCGAGCAGCAGGGCAAGCACCCGCTCCGCCTCGGCAAGCTCAGGCCCACGCTCTTCCGCGGCGCCACCCACGACCAGCACGAATTCGCCACGCAGATTGTTCGGATCGGCCGCCAGCCAGGCTTGGGCTTCTCCAAGCATGCATGCATGCAGGGTCTCGAATCGCTTGGTGAGTTCGCGGGCGATGAACAAGGGCCGCTCCGGGCCGAACAGCGCGGCGAGATCGGCGAGGGTCTCCTCCACCCGGTGCGGCGCTTCGTAATACACGCCATGGCCGGTGAGTGTGCGGTGGCGTTCGAGGAGCTTGCGGCGTGCCGCCGGTTTGGCCGGCAAAAAGCCGTGGAAGCGCCATTCGCCGCCGGTGAGACCGGCCACCGAGAGCGCCGTGGTCACCGCGCTGGGGCCGGGGATGGGCTCCACCCCGATGCCGGCGCCGCGCGCGGCGCGCACCAGCAGCGCGCCAGGGTCGCTGATGCCCGGGGTGCCGGCGTCCGAGATCAGCGCCACGCTCCGGCCGGCCTGCAAATGCCCGATCAGGGTCTGGGCGGCACGGGCCTCGTTGTGCTCGTGGCAGGCCAGCAGATGGCCGTTGAGACCGTGCGCGGCGAGCAGGCCGGCCGCCATGCGGGTGTCCTCGGCGGCGATGAGGTCGACCGACTTGAGGATGTCCAGTGCGCGCAGGGTGATATCGCGCAGGTTGCCGATCGGGGTGGCGACGATGTACAGGGTGCCCGGGCGGGCGGCGAATTCGCTGACATGCATGGCGTTCGAGGCGTATTGACGCTGCGGCGATCGGGGCACACTATCACGCCAGAACGGATCGATACAGGGTGGACATGCGTCGGGAGGATCAGGCCACGACACGGCGCGGCGCGCTGGCCGAGGCACGCGCGGCGGAGTACCTGGCCGGACAGGGCCTCGCCATCGTCGCCCGCAACTGGCGTTGCAAGGGCGGCGAGATCGACATCATCGCCCGCGACGGCGGGGTGCTGGTGTTCGTCGAGGTGCGCGCGCGCGCTTCATCCGCCTTCGGCGGCGCCGCCGCAAGCATCACGGCGGCCAAGCGGGAACGCCTGTGGCACGCCGCCGAGCTGTATCTGGCCGGCCAGAACCGGCCGCCGCCCTGCCGGTTCGATGCGGTACTGATCCAGGGCGACCGGCTGGAATGGCTGCGGGACATTTTCGCAGGCGGTTGAATGCCTCGAATCTGGGATAATCCCCCGCATGCCTATCCAAGCACGCATCCAGCAAACCTTCATCGACAGCGCCCAGACCAAGCTGGCGATCGCCGACGTGCTCTCCGAACCGATCGCCGCCGGCGCGCGCGCGCTGTTCGACTGCCTGATGCAGGAGGGCAAGGTGCTGGCCTGCGGCAATGGCGCATCGGCCGCCGATGCCCAGCATTTCTGTGCCGCACTGATCAACCGCTTCGAGCGTGAGCGGCCGGGGCTGCCCGCCATCGCGCTGACCAGCGACACCGCCACGCTCACCTCCATCGCCAACGATCAGGCCTATGCCCAGGTGTTCGCCCGCCAGGTGAGCGCGCTCGGTTCGCCGGGCGACCTGTTGCTGGCCATTTCCACCAGCGGCCATTCGGCCAACGTGCTGGAGGCGGTGCGCGCTGCGCACGACAAGGAGATGCGGGTGATCGCCCTGACCGGGCACGATGGTGGCGCCTTGGCCGAACTCCTGGCCGATGCCGATGTCCTCATCTGCGTGCCGAGCGAGTCCATGGCCCGCATCCAGGAAGTGCACGCACTCACCATCAACTGTCTTTGCGACAGTATCGACTATCTGTTATTGGGAGCCTGACATGCATCGTACCCTGTTCATTGCCCTGCTCGGCCTCGTGGTGGCCGTCCCCCTGTCCGGTTGCGCCACCGCCGTGGTGGGTGGCCTTGGCGTCGGCGCCATGATGGCCGCCGATCGCCGTACCCCGGGGACCTACATCCTCGACGAGGAGATCGAGCTCACCGCCCGGGCGCGCATGCACCGCCAGTCGATGGAAGGGGTGAATGTCAACTTCACCAGCTTCAACCGGCGCCTGCTCATCACCGGCGAGGTGCGCAACCGCGAGTCGCGTGAGGATGTCCGGCGCCTGGTCGGCAACATCCCCAACGTGCGCGAGGTGATCGACGAGACCGTGCAGGCCGCGCCCAGCACGGTGGGGGCGCGTACCAATGACGCCTACCTCACCACCAAGGTGAAGGCGCGCCTGTTCGAGAGTGACAAGGTGGCCGCCAACCACGTCAAGGTGGTCACCGAAGCCGGTACGGTGTTCCTGATGGGCATCGTCAGCCGCGCCGAGGGCGATGTCGCCGCCGATGTGGCGGCCCGGGTAAAGGGGGTCGCAAGGGTGGTGAAGGTGTTCGAATACCAGAACTGAAGCCCGATCATGCGTTACCGCGACCTGCGTGAGTTCGTCGCCCATCTCGATGCCCGTGGCGAACTGAAGCGCGTCACTGTCGAGGTCGATCCGGTCCTGGAAATGACCGAGATCGGCGATCGCGTCCTGCGCGCCGGCGGCCCGGCCCTGCTGTTCGAGCGCCCCAAGGGGCATGCGATGCCGGTGCTCGCCAACCTGTTCGGCACGGTGGGCCGGGTGGCGCTCGGCATGGGCGAGGAAGACCCCGCCCGGCTCCGCGAGATCGGCCGCCTGCTCGCCTACCTGAAGGAGCCCGAGCCGCCGCGCGGCCTCAAGGATGCCTGGGAAAAGTGGCCGGTGCTGAAACAGGTGCTCAACATGAGTCCCAGCGAGGTGAGTCGCGCGCCCTGCCAGGAAGTGGTGTGGGAAGACGACGAGGTCGATCTTGCCCGCCTGCCGGTGATGACCTGCTGGCCCGGGGATGCCGCGCCCCTCATCACCTGGGGCCTCACCATCACCCGCAGGCCCGGCAAACCCCGGCAGAACCTGGGCATCTACCGACAGCAGGTGATCGGTCGCAACCGTGTGATCATGCGCTGGCTGGCGCATCGAGGCGGTGCCCTCGATTTCCGCGAGCATGGCCTGGCGCACCCCGGCGAACCCTTTCCTGTGGCGGTGGCGCTCGGCGCCGATCCGGCGACCCTCCTCGCGGCGGTGACTCCGGTGCCCGATTCGCTCTCCGAATACCAGTTCGCCGGCCTGTTGCGCGGCGCCAGGACCGAGGTGACACGTGCCCTGGGTTCCGATCTGCACGTTCCGGCGCGGGCCGAGATCGTGCTCGAAGGCGTCATTCATCCGGACGACATGGCCCCTGAAGGCCCGTTCGGCGACCATACCGGCTATTACAACGAGGTCGAGCGTTTTCCGGTGTTCACCGTCGAACGCATCACGATGCGGCGCGATCCCATCTATCACAGCACCTACACGGGCAAGCCACCGGACGAACCCGCCATCCTCGGCGCGGCGCTCAACGAGGTATTCGTGCCGCTGCTGCAGAAGCAGTTCCCGGAGATCGTCGATTTCTACCTGCCCCCCGAGGGATGCTCCTATCGCATGGCGGTGGTGAGCATGAAAAAGCAATACCCCGGCCACGCCAAGCGGGTGATGTTCGGGGTGTGGTCCTTCCTGCGCCAGTTCATGTACACCAAGTTCATCCTGGTCACCGACGACGACATCGACGTGCGCTCCTGGCCCGAGGTGATCTGGGCGCTCACCACCCGGGTCGATCCTGCGCGCGACACCCTGCTGGTGGAAAACACCCCCATCGACTACCTCGATTTCGCCAGCCCGGTCTCGGGCCTGGGCAGCAAGATGGGCATCGATGCCACCAGCAAGTGGCCGGGCGAGACCCCGCGTGAATGGGGAACCCCGATCGCCATGGATGCGGCGGTGAAGCAGCGTGTCGACGCGCTCTGGGGCCAGCTCGGACTGTGAGGCCGCGATGATCGAGCTCAACACCCTGCGGCGATTCTTCCCCCTCAAGCGTCTCGCCGAACCCAGCCTGCGCCGGGTCGCCGAACTCGTGGAGGTGCGTGATCTCGGTCCCGGCGAAGTGCTGTTCAGGCTGGGCGAGCGAGACGGATTCGATTATTTCCTGCTCGCCGGTGAGGTTGTGCTTCAGGGCGAGGATGGAGCCCAGCGCAGCCTCGCCGCCGGCGACGATCTGGCCAGTCATCCGCTCGCCGGTCTCAAGCCGCGTCGCTATACCGTCACCACCCGCACCGGGGTCCGCGTTGCCCGCATTGCCGAGGACCGCCTCGACGAACTGGTCACCACGGACCAGACCACCGCCTACGAGGTCACCGAGTTCGAGGGCAGCGATCCGGCCTGGATGTTCAGTCTCATCCAGTCGCCGGCCATGCAGCGCGTGCCGGCCAGCCACCTGGCCGCCCTGTTCCAGCGCCTGGAGGAAGTGCCGGCGCGGGCGGGCGATACGGTCATTCGTCAGGGTGATCCGGGTGACTATTACTATCTCATCCACAGCGGCCGCGCCGAGATCCGCCGTGCCGGTGCCGGCGAGCGGGAAACCGTGCTGGCCACCATCGGCCCCGGTGAAGCATTCGGCGAGGAGGCCCTGCTTTCCGGAGAGCCGCGCAACGCCAGCGTGCGCATGCTTGAGGACGGTCGCCTGATGCGGCTGGCGGCGAGGGACTTCGAGGCACTCCTGAAGCCTTCCCTGGTGCGGTCCATCGACGCCGAAAGCGCGCGGGCCCGCATCCGTCAGGGAGCACTGCTGGTGGACGTCCGGCTGGAGGATGAATTCCGTCACGGCAGCCTTGCCGGCAGTACCAACATCCCGCTCTACCTGTTGCGTCTGAAGGCGCGCAGCCTGGACCGGCGCCGGCCGCTGATCCTGTTCTGCCAGACCGGGCGCCGCAGCGCCAGCGCCGCATTCATCCTCAACCAGAAGGGTTTCGATGCGCATGTCCTGGAAGGCGGGCTCAACGCATTGCGCGGCGAGTTGACCTGATTCGCAGGGCTTCGTCTTCCCGGGCCGGTTCCTCGCCGGTCCGGGCTTCCCTGTTCCTTCCGGGCACGACCGGTACGGTATGAGGGCACAAATATACTGTTTCCAAGCCAGTGTCGATGCGGTTCAATCCGGGGCGACCGCATAACAAACTCCGCGCGCGGTCATTCAATCAACTTGTGCACTGGAAGAGGAGATCACGAGTGAATACGAAGCAACGTCTGCTGGATGGGGTGCGCCCCCTGTCCGCCCTGGCCTTGGCGGTCGTGCTGGCGGCCCCGCTGGCCGAGGAGGCCCACGCCCAGCGCAAGAAACCGGCTCCGCTGGAACTGACCCAACCGGCTTCGGCCTCGCCCTGGACTCGCTATGGCGACTGGAGCAAGGTCAACTGGAAGGACTACAACACCCTGGCGAGCACCGTTTCGCCGCCCTATGCCGAGCCGCCGAAGCTGGAAGGCCCGATCACCGGCGACCCCAAGAATGGCGAGAAGCTGGCTTATGACCGTAGTCGTGGCGGCAGTTGCGTGGCCTGTCATGTGATGGGCCCGACCACGCCTTCCATGCCTGGCCAGGTGGGGCCGGACCTGTCCACCTATTCGCAGTGGGGACGCGATGACCAGTGGATATTCAACTACATCTACGATCCGCGCAGCGTGAATCCTGAATCGGTGATGCCGCCCTGGGGCACCCACAAGGTATTCACGGTCGACGAGATCAAGGACATGGTGGCCTTCCTCAAGACCCTGAACGGTGCGCCTACCCGCTTCAGCGACCCGCTCGAAAACCCCGCCACCCGACCGCTGCCGGTGGAGGATCGCGACAATCTCGATCCCTTCGTCAACAACTCGATGGCTGGTGTGGAGCGCGCTGTGGCAGCCTGGGACAAACCTGGCCCGACGGGCAAGTCCTGCGCCTCCTGCCACAAGGATGCGAAGAAATCCTTCCGTGGCTGGGCAGTGACCATGCCGAAGTATGAGCCTCGTCTGAAGAAGGTGATCGGTGTCGAGGAGTTCGTCACCCGTCACGCTCGGGCTACCACGGGCGATGACTGGCTGATGCAGTCGAGCGAGAATCTCGACATGAGCATCTACCTGCGCTACCTGTCGAACGGCATGCCGATCAAGGTGGATACCCGCTCGCGCGACAACAAGGCGGCCATCGCCCGCGGCGAGGCACTGATGAAGAAGAAGATCGGTCAGCTCAACTTCGCCTGCATCGATTGCCACACCGCCGACAAGGGCGGCAGCAAGTGGATTCGTGGCCAGTATCTGGGCGAGTTCAAGGGCATGCTCGACCACTTCCCGCTGTGGCGTACCAGCCGCAGCGAGGTCTGGGACATCCGCAAGCGTTTCCAGTGGTGCAACGTCGCCATCCGCGCCAACGAACTGCCGCCCGACGCACCCGAGTACGGCGACATCGAGCTGGCCCTGTCGGTGTACAACAACGGCCTGAAGATGAGCGCCCCCGGCATTCGTCACTGAGCCTCGCGACCACCGGCGCGTCACCCGCGTGCCGGTACCCGGATTGCGGCCCGCCCTCGGACCCGAGCGCGGGCCGTTTCCTTTGCCGGGCGGTGCGCGTCCCCTGGCCGGGACCTCGGCGCATTTGCAGGCCATGCAGGATGCGGTTAATGTAGCGCAGGCGGCCTGCCCGCGCGCCGCATTGGCCTTCGTCCCGGACGGGACGGAGCGTATGGATTGCCTCGCCCAGGTTCGACGTGACTGCCTTGCCCACCCATCCTCCCTATTTCAAGGGGCTCGACCGCGAGCTTTTTCCCGATTACCTCGGCGTTCTGGCCGATCTCGCGCCGTCGATCGAGCGTCTGGTCGGACATCTGCGCGCGGCGCCGGATGAGCCCAATCACCTCACCGCGCTGTTCCGGGCCTTTCACAACCTGAAGGGCGATGCCGCCCTGTCCCGGTTCGAGCTGGGCGTCAATCTCGCCCATCACATCGAGTCGGCCCTGATGCGGGTGCGTGCCGGCGAGCTGGCATTCTCCCCCCTCCTGGCCGAGGCCATCCTGCTGGCGGTGGATCGCCTCGAACTGGCCGCCGAGGCGGCGATCCAGAACCGGACCATGACCCATCTGCGCCTGCCCCGCCTGCTGGAGGGGCTGGAAGGGATCAGCAAGGCACGGCGCGAGACGCTCGACACCCTGTGCGCACGCATGATCGAGAACGTGTCCGGATTCCGTCCATCCCTCGCCCAGCCCGCCGCCGATGCGCTGGACGCCGCCGGGGCCCATGCCCATCCGATCAACCCCTCCGGCGACATGGAGTTCTTCCAGTCTCTGGCCTTGCAGCTGGAGCATCGCTCGCCGCTGTTCCTGGGCCGCACCGCACGCTTGCAGAATCTGGCGCATGGCATGAATCGCCAGGCCGGCATGCCGGTCGATGCCCGCCAGCTGGAGGCCGCGCTGTATCTGCACGATCTGGGCATGATGTTCCTGCCCGAGTCGATCTGGCTGCAAGCCGGCCGGCTGTCCGACGATGGCCGTGACCAGGTGCGCCATCATCCCGAATTCGGGGCCGGCCTGCTCGCGCGCATGCCGGGCTGGACCGATGCGGCGCGCATGGTCGCCCAGCATCACGAGAAGCCCGATGGCGGCGGCTATCCGGCCGGCCTGCGTGGCGATGCCATCTGTCCCGGCGCCAAGATCATCGCCATCGTCGATGCATTCGAATCGGTCATGCTCAAGCACCGCCATCGCGGTCAGCAGCTGTCCACCCTGCGCGCGGCGGCCGAGATCAACGCCTGCGAGGACCAGTTCGCGGCGGAGTGGATCGGGCCGTTCAACATCGTGACCCGCCAGCAACTGCGCGACTGATGGAGCCCGCGATGACCGACGCCAGCGTCATTGCAGCCATTGCCGCCGAGCATGACCGCCTGGTCAGGCTGCGTCACGACCTGCACGCACACCCCGAACTCGCCTTCGATGAACATCGCACCAGCGAGCGGGTGGCCGGGTTTCTCGCCGCTGCCGGCATCGAGGTGCATCGCGGCCTGGCGGGCACCGGCGTGGTGGGCGTGTTGCGGGCCGGTAACGGCGAATCCGCCATCGGCCTGCGCGCCGACATGGATGCGCTGCCACTCGCCGAACTGAATGAATTCCCGCACCGCTCCCGCCACCCCGGTCGCATGCACGCCTGCGGTCACGACGGTCACACCGCCATGCTGCTCGCGGCGGCCGAATACCTGGCCGCGACCCGCAATTTCGCCGGCACCGTGTATTTCATCTTCCAGCCGGCCGAGGAGACCGACGGCGGCGCCCGGGTGATGATCGAGCAAGGCCTGTTCGAACGGTTCCCCATGCAGTCGGTATATGGCATG